>CAILAH010000001.1 GCA_903832205.1 uncultured Microcaldota archaeon
CACTCATTGACCCGAAGAAGAAGGAGAAAATACTCAAAAGGATTAAGGATGGGAAGCCGCCATTGTGTGCAACAAAGCCGGAACCAGAAAAGATAATGAAGGAAGTGAAGAAGCCTAAAGCAAAGGCAGGGAATAAACAGAAAAGGCAGGCGATAAGTCCCGCCGTAAAAAAACAACTGGTCTCGCTATCCCCCTTGGGAGTTGTTGAGGAGCCGCTCATCAAGGCAATAATGAAGGGCGACCTCAAGCAAATATTCATTCAGCTAATGAACGGCGCAGACCCAAACACAAAGGCAAAGGGCGAGAACCAGCAGACTGCGCTCATGCTCGCAACCGGCGGGGACCACCGCATTGTGCAGGCGCTTATTGCCGCCAAGGCGAATGTGAACGCAATCGGCCCGTGGGGAATGACTGCGCTCATGTTCGCGGCCGCCAAGCAGGATGCGCTCATAGTCAAGATGCTGATTGACGCCGACGCGGATGTCAACATAAAGGACTGCAGCAATCAAACCGCACTGACGTGGGCAAAATACGACTTGCGCATCCAGAAAATAATCATGGATGCAGCAGGAGCAAAATGGTAATATTCACTAAGGTGAAAATGATGACACAGAAAAAGGAAACAAAAAACAAAACGCGTGCCCCAAGGCACGATGCAAAGAAGGACTTCACTAGGATGAAGATGGAGACAACGCCCTCACCGCTTGAGAGGAGAAAGGCAGAGCTCACGCTCACCTATGTCGTTCTTGAGGGAAACGCATCCGCAGCGCTCTCGCTGATTATGCGGGGCGCAAGCGCCAACGCAACAAACGACCAGGGCTTTCCGCTCCTGGTTATAGCGGTGGGCAACCATGACAGGGAGATGGTTGAGATGCTGATTAGGCACCGCGCCGATGTGAACGCAAAAACCGCATCCGGCTACACGGCGCTCATGCACGCCGCCGCAGTCGGCGACCTGGAGCTTGCAAGGATGCTCCTGGAGAACGGCGCAGACCCGAAGATGAGGGATAACGAGGGCAGGACCGCAAAGGACAGGGCATTGAAGAACAATTTCCGGGAGATTGCCGCGCTTCTCGGCAACGGAAGCAACAGCTCCAAGAAAAAGCCAGCCACGCATGGACGCAGGTTCATCAACAGCAGCTTCTTTCTCGCTGCAGGAAAGGGCGAAACAAAAGAGATGGCTGAGCTCCTGCGCAAGGGCGCACAAATCGAGGCGAAGAATGGGAGCGGCAAGACGGCACTCATCTGGGCGGCGATAAATGGCCAGGACAGCGCCATCCAGATGCTTCTAGATAAGGGCGCGAAAATTAACGAGCGCGACAGCTCAGGCTACACGGCAACGAAGTGGGCAAAGGTATTTGGCAAGCAGAACACGGCCGAACTGCTGAAGTCAAAAGGCGGGGAGGAATAGGGTGAAACCATGTCACAAAAACAAAAATTAAAGAAGGGAAAGAGGCAGGCTCTTGGCAAAAAGCCATTCGATGAAAAGAAGGCGCAGCCGGCGGGGCTTGCAGGCACTCCCGCCGAACCACTGCCGGTTGACGTGGCGAAAATGGGCAGGACCTATGATGCTTACCTTAAGCAAAGCGATGCGGACAAGAAGCTTATAGAGAAGGCAAAAACCGGCGATTTGAAAGAGGTCGACCAGCTTCTTACAGGCGGCGCCAACCCAAATGCGGCCGATGCCTGGGGCAAGTCCGCCCTGCTTGTGACCCTGATGAGGGGCCACGGCGAGGTTGCAAGGATTCTCATAAACAACGGCGCGGACGTTAACGCGGGTCACGAAGACCTGTATCCTCTCACCATCGCCGCCCATATCGGCATGAAGAGCGTTATTGAGCTGATGCTGAAGCACGGTGCCGACCCCTATCTGGCCAGGGACACGCTCATGCTCCCGTCCGTAACGGGCGTTCCCTATCCGCTCCGCAAAAACCATCTTGACGAAGGCATCCGGGCAATGATTGACGATGCAAAAGCCAACTGGCCTGAAAGGTCGGCAGTAAATTACCCTGCGGAAAGGGCGGTGGCATTTCTCAGGAAAATCGGCGCGGTCGTGATAATGCCGCACCAGAAGCTTTCCCCAGCTGATATAGATAACGTGCTCCTCATACTTGAGGAGAACAACGCAATAACAAAGGCAAGGCCGAGCGCAGACCAGCGCAAGCTTGACACCCATTTATTTTACGCTTTAAGGGATGCGGAATTCACCAACGTGAAAAGGTGCCTCGATGCTGGCGCGGATATCAATGCGATGGATGAGCACAGCCTCACGCCGCTCATGCACGCGGTAATAAAAAACGATATAGAATTGCTGCAGCTGTTCCTGAATTCAGGTGCGGACCTAGACATGCAGAACAGCGGCGGCCTCACGGCGCTCATGCGCGCAGTGCAGCATGGCAACCTTGAGTTCGTGAAGAGGCTCCTTGAGAGCGGTGCAAGCATAGGCATACTGGACAAGGATGGAAATTCAGCAAAAAACATCGCGAACAATTGCGGCCACAAGAATATTGAAGAGCTGCTCAAGCAGCATGAAGATAAGGTGGAATGATGACGCAAAAAGAAGTCGTGATAAGAAGCGGCGATGTGAAGAAGGATTCCCGCAAGAGGGAGATTGACAATAGGAAGCCCGCGCCGGAGCCCCGCGTGGGCAGGCATAAGCTGACCTCACAGCAGCAGGACTCATTCAACAAGATGCTCTTCAAGTCTGTTGAGAAGGGCAGGCACAACGATGCTGCCAGATGGCTGAAGCACGGCGCCAACCCCAACTTCTTGAATGAGAGGGGCATCACGCCGCTGATGCACGCAGTCTCGGTCAACAATTCCGAAATGGCGGTGCTCCTGCTAGCAAACGGCGCACTGGCAAACGTGGAGGACAAGCGCGGCAGCACGGCGCTCCACATGGCTGCAACCAACGGCAGCGTCGCAATGGTGATGCTTCTCCTTGGCAAGAATGCCTCCATTGAAATAATCAATAAGGATAGGGAGACGCCAATCGCGGTTGCGGAAAGGTGCAGCAGGCATCTGCGCGACAAGTTCAGGCAGCCAGAATCCATATTTCCGAAGCCCAACGAGTTTGACGTATTCGCCGATTTCAAGAAGGTGCTCGAGCTCATGAGGGAAAAGCAGAATGAGCAGAAACAGAGCGGCGAGGAAAAGAGGAATGAACCGAAGCGGAATGAGGGAAAAGCAGAATGAAGAGAAGAAGTGATTCACATGCAGAAAAAGAAACCGGACCCCATAGTGGAGAAGGTGCTCAAGGAAGGGCTATTCGGCAGGCCAATCCCCAAAGTCCCTGCAAGATCTTCCAAGCCCGTAAAGCTCACTAAAAGAAAGAAGAAGGAAATCCTCCATAACCTGCGCCTCAAAGAGGACCCGTTCCTAAAGGCAAAAAACGAATCCGAGAAATTCTGGTCGCCCAACGGCAAGCAGCGCAAGCTGAACCTAAATTTCATAGGCTCTGTGATGGACGGCAATTACCCGATCGCAGAATCCTGCCTCAGGCAGGGCGCAAACATCAATGCCAAGGTGCAGAACGGCAAGACCGCGCTGATGTACGCCGCCCTGTTCGGCCATGCGGACATTGCAGAAAAGCTCCTGAAGGGCGGCGCCCACATTGATGAGAAGGACGGCAACGGCAAATCGGCACTCATGTACGCGGCAGGCCACGGGAGCGTTGAGGCGCTCGCACTGCTCATAAAAAAGGGCGCACGCGTAAATGCGCGCAATGAGGACGGCTACACCGCGCTCATGTTTGCCTGCTCGTTCGGCAGGTATGTGGCATCGGAGACGCTCATAAAAAATGGAGCCAACGTTAACGCAAAAGGCTATCGTGATAATACCGCGCTCACCCTTGCGGTGGGAAGGAACCACCGCGACCTGGTGCAATTGCTCATCAATTCCGGCGCAAACGTGAACCTCCCGGACGTGATTGGCAGGACGCCACTGGACTGGGCAAGCGACAACGAAAAAATCTTAGAGCTCCTGCACATGGCGGGCGCAAAGGAATGATTGGAATGGCACACACCAAGCTGAAAAAGAAATTTTCAAAGAAAAAAATGGAAGAAAAGCTAGCGCAGCCGCGTGCCGAAAAAAGGCAGGTGCCGCAGGTTATAGGCAGGCTGCCGCCCCTGCATCTTCCAACGATAATTGCGGAGCCAATCTGCGACCACCGCGGCACGGTCCCCCGCAAGAACAACTTTAAGGATGAGAAGACCTTCTCGATAAAAATGCACTATGCGGCAGAGCAGGGGGATATGGCCATGGCGAAGAAGCTCCTTCACAGGGGCGTGGATGTTGACATCCGCACCGAGCACCTCTCAACCCCGCTGATATCTGCCATCATGAACAATCGGCTTGAGATGGCAAGATTCCTATTAGAGAATGGCGCAAACGTGAACGCGCGGAACGAGTTCGGCTGGACGCCGCTCATGAAGGCGGCATTGCACTGCAACGGCCAGATGCTGGAACTGCTTCTCAAGCACAACGCGGATGTAAACGCCCGCAACGCCGAAGAGAAGACCGTCCTCTTTTACGCGCTCAGCGAATCCGGCAGTGATTCGATATCCCTTCTAAAATCCCTGGGGGCAACGGAGTGATACTATGGTACTGAAGAAAAAACATACTCAAAATGGAACGCAGGCGGATGCGCATTTGTTTTCTTCGAAAAAGCCCGCACCCGATGGCATCCCAGTGCATAAGCTGTCCAACCAGGACAAGAAGTTCATTGAAAGCATGCGCAGCTGGAGCACTGATGATGCCGAGAAGCTCCTAAAGGCGGGCGCAAGCATAAACTGCCAGGACGAGAACGGGATGACTCCGCTTATGCACGCAGTCAACGGCAACAATTTCCGCATGGTCGAGTTCCTGCTCAACCACCGGGCCAATGTTTATCTCGCCGACAAGAATGGCAGGACCGCGCTCATGTACGCGGTGTGCAGGGGTTCCCCCTTTTCGCACATGGAATTCAGTTCAGACAGCCGACCCATCGCGCACCTGCTCCTTAACAGGGGCTCCAACGCAAACGCAAAGGACAATGAGGGCAAGTCCGTCCTGCAGATGGCGGGCAACGACAAGATGCGCGAGCTCCTGAAAAAGCACAACGCGAGGGAGTGAACCGATGAAATTTAAATACCCGGAGCTTCCCGATGGCATAAGGATGGATGATACCATTCGCGGCATCCGCGATGCAATCAGGAAGGCAAAGCTCCGCGATGAGCAACTGGGTAGGAAGGGCGATATAGGGGACCTGGTTGCCGTGGTAAAAAAAGACGGCACCATCTCCATGGAAAGCCGCCAGGGTGTGAGCAAGGAGATTTCAGATCTGCTGGAAATGAAGAAAATGGAAAATCAGCCCCCAATCCCGAGGTTTAAGGCATTTCAGGATGCGGATGGCAAGTTTAAGCTGGAACCGCAGAGTTCAGTTTGGTTTCCATTCCTTCAACAGCAAAAAATTAAATTGCCATCAGAAAACGAGCCTGCTGATGAGGCCATGCATTCCGTATTTGTCGTGGACCTTCGCGTTGCCGGCCCGCCAACCCCCGCAATTAATTTGATTATGCTTGCATCTGAAGACATCCCGCATAACAACGGCTTGCTAGAGCCGCCGGAATACAAAATAGGCCCGTCCTCCTGTAACACTTCTCTGCCGATTTTATTCAGGCCCCCCGTTTTGGAGGAAGAAAAACCAGAGGAAGCTGAAGAGTTCCCTGAGATATTCAGGAAACCGAAAGGCTTGATGAAATTAATGCGGGAGACGGATGAGCTGAACCAGAAGCTGATTGATGCAATACGAAATGGCAGCCTTGATTCGGTAAAATCCCTGCTCAATGGGGGCGCAAGCCCCAATACCATTTACCAGAGGTCTGATAACCAAATATACTTCTATAGGCGCGGGGAGACGGCGCTGGTTATCGCCATCAAGGGCGAGGAGCTTGAGATTGCAAGGCTGCTGATATCAAGCGGTGCGGACGTAGACATGGCTGATGAGCACTCACAAACTCCCCTGCTTGCCGCATGCCGCAGCAAAAACGATGAATTCGCAAAAATGCTGCTTGGGCGGAATGTGAACGTAAATTTTGCAAGCAATACCGGCCTGACCCCGTTAATGGCGGCGGCGGAAAATCACCTTACTGAAGTCGTGCAAACCCTTATCTCAAGGGGAGCTAGGGTGGACGCCAGCATGAGTAAAACTGTAATGAAGAATTTTTCAGATGATTTAATTGAGGATCATTTACTGCGTAAAAAAGCAATGGAGACACTTAATTCTGAAAGCAAAACGCCAAGTGCAAAAATAAAAAA
>CAILAH010000002.1 GCA_903832205.1 uncultured Microcaldota archaeon
AATCTTCTCCGATCCCATGGGAGAACCATCGTCATAGTTCCATTCGTAGCTCCTGATGGAACCTTTGCTTGTGGAGGCATTGAAGGTTATCTCTTTACCTGCTTCCGGATTTATTCAGGGTATTCGTTTTTAACAATTCACAAAACGTATACGCCCAGGAGGAGCAATTCCGCAAGTTTTATGAGCAGTATTTATTGCCAGCACAGATGTTCCAGCAGCTGGCGGTTACTGAGAGTTTGGATAAGCTTGTTGACAGAATGCTTGAGATGAGGGATAACGCGGCCAAAATGTCAGTTGAAATAACAAGCGGTGAAAAGCCTAAAAAAGAGGAGCTCAAATATGCATCTGAAAACTCATTGGTGAGGCCAATGGTGAAGATGTACTGTGGCGTGGAAGGAAACGCGCTTGATTTTTACGCTGAGAATGGGTTCACTGATGTCAGGAAGAGCTCAGTCCCAGTAATCGTTTGAGGTAATATTATGTCAAAAACAACCGATTCAATTAGGAAAAAATTTGGCGCAAAGGGCCTGAAGGTATACTCGCTCATAGACGGGAAGAGAAACGTCGAGCAGATTATGAAGATGGCAAAGGTAGATGAGGAGTACATAATCGACTTTATCGGGTTCCTTAAGAACGGTGGCATCATCAAGCTCAAGCATAAGGCAAATAAAACACCAAAACCAAAGGCAAGGCAAAAGCCAAAAACAAAGAGAACCTCAAGGAAGAAGGCATCTAAGAGAAAGGCCAAGGCCAAGTAGAGATAAGGGGAAAATTAACACTTAAATTAATTCTCATTTTATCATATCCTTATGGAAATAAGCAAGGTAGGGAACTTCTCAGAATGGTACCAGACAGTCCTATTCGATGCTGGCATAGTTGACCAGCGATACCCGGTGAAAGGCATGCCCGTATACATGCCGTGGGGTTTCCAGTCCTTGGACCACATGTTCGCGCTTCTTGAAACGCTGCTCAACGAAACAGGCCACCAGAAGATGCTTTTCCCGGTGGCAATACCAGAAAGCGTCTTCTCAAAGGAAACCGAGCACATTAAGGGGTTTGAGGATGAGGTGCTGTGGATAACGCACGGCGGCCTTACGCCGCTCGAGGACAGGCTAGTCCTCCGCCCGACCTCGGAAACTGCAATGTACCCAATGTTCGCGCTATGGGCGCGCTCGCACGCAGACTTACCGATTAAGATTTACCAGACAACCTCGGTGTACAGGCACGAGACGAAGGCCACGAGGCTGCTAATAAGAGGCAGGGAAGTGTACTGGAACGAGGCGCACACCTCACACGCTACATTTGAGGAGGCTGCGGAGAACGTGGAAGAGGCGATACGCATCTACAGCGAGTTTTACAGGCAGCTGTGCATCCCATTCCTAGTGATACAGAGACCGGAATTTGACAAGTTCGCAGGTGCGGAATACACGTTTGCATTGGACACGGTAGTCCCGGACGGCAGGACATTACAGATAGGCACTGCGCACAACCTGGGCGAGAACTTTGCCAAGGCATATGACGTCAAATACTCAACGGACAGCGGCGAGTCCAAATATGCGTGCCAAACGTCCTATGGAATCAGCATGCGCGGCCTTGCCGCAATGATAGCGGTCCACGGCGATGAGAAGGGCATTAAGCTCCCGTTCCAGATCTCTCCGGTGCAGATAATTTTCGTGCCAATCTACTCAAAGGAGAACGTAACGGAAGTGGACGCAAAGCTCAAGCCCGTATTCGAATCTCTGAAAAAAACCTACAGGTGCAAGTATGATGACTCAAACAAGCGCCCTGGCGACAAGTACTATTTCTGGGAGCTCAAGGGAGTCCCATTAAGGGTTGAGGCGGGCATGCGCGACCTCTCCGAAGGCAAGGTAACGCTCGTTGACCGGAATGGCAGCAAGAAAGTTATAGCAATTGATGCACTTTCAAAGGAAATACCTGCCGCAGTGGAGGCGTACCACAAAAAGCTCTATGAGGATGCCAAGACATTCTTTGAAAAAGCCCAGTTCTCCGCAAAGACGATAAAGGAGCTTAGGGAGAGGATGGATGAGACCAGGGGCATGGTCAGAGTGGGCTGGTGCGGCAACATGGCATGCGCCGAGGAATTGGACAAGCTCGACGTGGGCAAGATTCTAGGCTATGAGAAGGGTAACGACAAGGAGAGGGAATGCGTTGTGTGCAGCAAGAAAGGCAAGGAAATAGTGATGTCCAAGTCCTACTGAGCCGTTTAGTACGGGGGCTCAATAGAATTCTTTTTCAAGGTTTTTTCATAATATTTCAATCTATTGTCTAGCCCCTCGAATAATTCCTTCGCTGTGCAATATGCCTCACTTTTCGTTCCGTCTCTCTTTTTTATCTCATCCAAAAGCTCCTTTGCCAAATCTCTCAGGCCAAAAAGGCTATCTCCCTGTATTAATATCCCTGGAAATTTTCTCCCCTTCAGCTTAACAACTGCCACATTTGAGGCTTGGTCAATAACTTCGGCTTCCATAATATACAGATGGGTGCAGACTATTTAAGTATATTTTGTGTATCATAAAATAAATGCTCCGTCGGTGCTGCTAATGAAGCCGTCGCAACCTATAAAAACCCCCTTTTCTCCTAATTCCTTCATATGGCCTTAAAGCAGAAAAGTCCCTACAATTACGACCAGCGAAAGTACTTTGACTGGGCAAAGGGAATCAGGGCAACCGATAGGTATCATGCGGTAGCGCAAAGGTATTTTGAGAGGATAAAGGGACTTGAGGCAAGAGGCAAGCACGATTTGATTGCAAAGATGGGCCTTGAGCTTGCTGAAGACACGCGAATAAAGGTTGCAAGGATGCTAAAATGCGATCCCAAGAACATTTACTTCTCAAACTCAGCATCATGCGCAGAACTTACTGCAATTTTTGGCATGATTGCCACTTCAAGTTTAAGCCGCATCGAGTTTTTATTTGATGAGAATCTTAATCAATACCCGACGACTAGTGTTCCTTTGGCAATGCTTAAAGGAAATACGATGGACAAGATAATAACCCGCCAGAATTATGGATATAGGTCCATTCCTCTGCCCATACTTAAATGCTATTTTAAGCAGATACTGCATAAAGGCGGCTGGAAAAACTCTCCCTTTCTTATGCCAAGTGATCCTTTCGAGGGATTGCCAGTTAGCAAATTCATATACAGACAATCAGGGATTAAGGATCGTGTCGAAATAATGTTGAGTGAACATATGGACCGTAAATCAGGTTTTGTAATGCCCATATGCCCGAATGATAAGCCACATAAGTCTCTATATCTTCGATTTATGGATGGTTCCCATGGTTTTGGAATTTCACCCGCCGAAATGTCAGTTGATCATGACATGTATTTTTCAGGATCTTCTAAAGCTTTGGGTGCTGAGCCAACGATCGGTGTTGCCTATGCATCCGATTATATTATTGACAAGATTATTGAGTCTCAAAAGAGAAATTTAATCCCGCGAATTGCATTCCAATTCAGCCCTTATCTTACTGGGCCTGTTAATACTAGAGAGATTGCCGCAAATCCATTTTGGATATCTCTGCCTGAATTGAAATCAATGAATGCTGCCCTGACGGATATTTTAGAAATTGGAATTGGAGGTATAAAGTCCCAATTGGCTGTGCCCTATAGGGTTCTTGTTTCACTTCTGAACAAAGAAGTTCCCCTAGGAAGTTTGGACGAATCGCATTTGTATACAAAAGATATGCTTAATTATAGCACGAGAGCATTATTCTTAAGGAATGATTGCAACGAAATCAATGATGAATATTTTTCTGAACGTTTTTTAGCGCCTAATTTTTTGCCTTGGTACATTCTGCTTAAGGAAAATGTCGACTTGGATTCTGTAAGGATAGCGCTTAGAAGTGAATTCTGCGTGAGCAATTTTTCCGATACTCCGTCAATTTTTGGAATGTTTGGGAGTAAAGATTCCCTTGAGCACATTGAGCTGGGCCGCAAGCATATGATTTCTTTAAGGATATCGCTCAGGCACGATGTTGACCAAGATATAGGTGGCTTTGTTGCCGCACTGAAAAGGATATATGAGCAATATGGGAGGAAATGACATGAAGAAAAAGCTAAAACGCTCATGCCGTTATCCAAAAAGGGACCCATACTCCTATGCAGAAGGTAATTATTTCAATTGGGCCGCTGGCGTCAGGGGAACCGACAAGTATCACAAGATCGCTGCTGCATTTGATGCACATGCCCTGAAGCTGAAAAGCGAGGGAAAGATAGAGCAGCTTGCGGTTGAAGGGTCAGAGCTTGCCGAGCGCGTTAGGGGCAGGATTGCCACAATGCTTGGCTGCAGCCCAAGGAACATTTATTTTGCGAACTCCGCTACGATGGCGGCGGTGACCGCTTATCTTGGGATAATGGCGTCAACTGATGCGACTCGTGTTAATTTTAATTTTTCCAGCCACCAGTATCCAACAGTAGCCACATTGGCTGCTTTGGTTCATCCGCAATTCTTAGGTTTGCTGACTGCGTCCAACTTCACCGATGGCACTTTTCCGAATAATCTTTATAAAAAATTTCTTAATGCGATAGCCAAGGAAAGGGGGTGGGATGTTGAAGCAAGGGAAATCTCCGAAATGGATGAGCCTAACCCCGGTTTCTCAGGTGAAATGGATAATGAAGGAAATTATTTCGATGAAAACGGTAACCAGGTTGATGAGGAAGGAAATTATGTTGATGGGGATCCGATTGATGAAGAGGGTGCCTTTTATTACGAACAGGATTCCGACGAAGAGCCGGAAAGGGTGCCCCCAATTATCCATAAGAAAGTATTTGGCATTCCAGTGACTTTTACCCGTGCTAGCGATGAAGATTCTGAAAAGACTGTAACAATCGAATCTGTTGAGCACTGTGACAGGAAAACTGCCTTGGTAGCCGATGAAACTGTGCTGAAACGCCCACTTTCAGATGCTGATGAAAAAAATATGCTAATACGCCTGCTGGATTGCTCTCACACGTTCGGAGTTACCGATGTTAAGGCGACCAGCGATTTTGAATTCGTTTTTGGCAGCCTTTCAAAAGGCCTCGGCGCTGAATGCACCCTTGCATTTGCGTATGCAGATGACACTATGCTTGACCTGATTTCCCACGCCTGGGATGCAGGGTTCCTTCCAAAGATCGCATACCAGTTTCATCCAGCCACTTTTCTTGCCACCGAAGAGAATTACAAGTACCTTTCAATCTCATTGCCAGTTTTGGCCTCTGTAGATGCAGCTCTTGATGATTTGCTTAAAGAGGGAATTGGGGCACGTCAGCATGTTTTAAGAACAACTCAGAAGATGTTATTAAAAAATGTTTCAGAGATAATGCCAAAGTATACTTCTCGTTTTGCTGTTCCTAAAATAGCCTCCAATGCCATGCCAAACCAAATCGTATTGCCAATCTTTAATTTGCCGGACAAGAGTTCTGAATTAAGCAATGCTGGACATGAGGATTGGGCGCGCATAGGTGAAGATTTATATCATCTTTATACCTCCGGTGATGCAATTAAATTATTAAAGAAAATTTTTGCCAAATACGCCGTAACAGAGATATCAGAGCCTTTTTCCTTCATGCAAACATTCGACTTTCCGGAAGTTGGCGATGAGGAAGGCGGATTGCTTGGCTTCGAGGGCCTTTCATTCCGGATATCATTCCGTCATGATGTCGACCAGGATTTTTCAGGCCTGATTGAGGAATTCGGAAAGCTGCAGCGCGAAATTGATTTGTCCCTTGGCAAGGCTGAGAAGCGCTTTGTGGAAGAAACAGAATCTGAGCGGAACAATAATCCCGATGAAAATAGCCCTCCACCTGATGATGAGGATATCCCTTTCTAAAGTGATCCTATGAATGCCCTGAAACCCCCCTATGAATATGACCAGCGGAAGTACTTCAACTGTGCGGCGGGAGTAAGGGCCACAGATAAGAATCACAAGGTTGCGCAAAAGTATTTTGAGAGGATAAAGCGGCTCGAGGCGCGCGGCAAATTGGGCCAAATAGTTGAAGAGGGCATTAGTGTTGCGGAAAAGGTCAGGGTATTGATTGCAGAAATGCTTAATTGCAGAGCGGAGAACGTTATATTTTCAAATTCTGCCACAGGAGTGCAGCTTTCTGCGCTTACATCAATTGTCCTAACCGCAAAAAGCCATATCAATTTCAAATATTCTCAGGATGAGCAGTACCCCTCGACCGCATCGCCTTTAATATTGCTTGACAAGGGATTGCTAAAGGAGTCTACCTTAGATACGTATATTACAACACCCAATTATCCGATTAGGCCCTTAGGTATGGATAAAATACTGGCTGACTTTGAAAACGTGATTCGGGATAATGGCTGGAAGATGTCCCCGCCTAAAAGCGACTTCCAACCGCAATCTTCATCAATTGCCAGATATGAGACTTTGCCACAAAGGCGAGGCGTTATGGATATTTTCAGCCATGAGCATTCCTCCAGGGAGTTTGGATGGTTCAATGAAATTCCAGATTATTATCCCTCTGGCAAGAATCACGATGTGCTCTTCGTTTTTGTGGATGCATCCCAGACATTTGGCCTATCTGCATTTGATACAAAGAAGAAATGCGATGTTTATAGTGCCGGCAGCTCAAAGGCAGTTGGCGGGGAGCCGACCGTTGGTGTGGGATGTGTAACTGATGATGTGCTCTCCAGAATGCTTCATGCACGTGAAAAAGGGTATTTGCCTTTTGTTGGCATGCAATTCAGCCCATCGATTGATCCAAGGCAGGATGTTAATTCTATACTTTCGGCGCAATACTGGATTGCTCTTCCAGAGCTTATGTCATTGTATGCAGCATTAGTTGACATAAAGAAATTTGGCGGTGTTGACAAAGTTAACTCCGCGCTTTCGGAAAAGCAGAAATATCTTTGTAAAAGATTGTATGGGGCAATACCGCCAATCCATAAAAGTATTGGTTCTACCCAATCCTCATATTATTACCATAGATTAAGAGTTGAGCGCAAGTTTTCCGAAATTATTATGCAGGAGTTTTGTGATGTTTTGTACCGTAATTTTTACGATGATAGATACTCCCGTTACCTAACTGTCACAAACTTATTTGCTAATTTGGGCGAAGATCCAATAACAGCGCGCAAATCCAACGATTTTGTGCTGTCCCACAATTTTGTGCCAAATGCCGTTATCTGGCAGATTCAATTTATGCCAGGTTCTAGCAAAGATGAAATCTTCAAGGCGCTTACCAAAGAGTATTGCATGACAGATGTATTTTCTATTGTTAATACAGGCCAGTTTTTCAAAAACAAGCAATTCAATGATAATTCGCATATGACCTTGAGAATCTCACTTAGGCATGATGTCGACCAGGACATTGATGGTCTTGTTGAAGCATTAAAGCGAATATATGATAAATACGGGGGGTAATAGAATGAACGCAAAGAAAAAATCTCCGCATTATCCTTTAAAAAGCCCGTATTGCTACAAGCAGGAAAAGTACTTCAACTGGGCAGCAGGTATAAGGGCAACAGACAAGTACCACAGGGTTGCACAGGACTATTTCCTTAGGATAAAAAAGCATGAAGAAAAAGGCAAGCTGGGCGTAATCGCAAGGGAAGGGCTTGAAATATCAGAGAATGTGCGCAGTCAGGTTGCGGATATGTTAAATTGCGACCCGACCAGGGTTTATTTCTCAACTTCAGCGACGGGCGCACGCCTCTATGCATCTGCTGCTCTTGTGTCTTCATTTGAGCTTAACAGAATTCATTTCAGTCTCACGCAATTTGACCAGTATGTTTCAACGTCATCTGAAGTGTCCCTTCTAATGAAGTCCATAATTCCAGCAGGCGCCTTTGAAAAGATGATTACCCGGCCGAACTTCCCTGTAAGAAATTTAGATACCACTTCTCTTTTGGACTGCTTTGGCGCAATGCTTCGTAATCAACGATGGAGAAAGATTTCCAGGGATAAACGCTCTCCTGCAGGATTTGAATCTACTTTAATGAGGGGCAAATTTAATCCCATGGGCGCTACTGCGAGCATAAACAGTTACGAGCATTCGCATAGGAACAGTGGTTCGATTATTAGTAATATTCCTGTACGTTACGGATACGGCAAGATGAATAGCAATTTTTATCTATTTTTTGATGCATCCCATACGTTTGGCCTGGTAGGGATTGATATTGATAAAACATGTGACTTATACTATGCTGGCTCATCAAAGTCACTTGGTGGCGAGCCTGTTTTGGGAATTGGTGTGGCAACCTCGGAATTATTATCAAACATGCTAACGGCGCGACAAGATAATATACTTCCCACATTGGGATTCCAATTCAGCCCGAAAATAGATCCCCGCCAAAATGCCAAGGATATTCTTTCTATGAATCATTGGATAAATCTGCCAGCTCTTGTTTCATTGCACCAGGCTCTTTTGGATTATAGGAGTATTGGAATGTCGAAAATAATCTCAATTCTCGAAGAAAAGCAGAGATATCTCTGCACAAAATTTGCCAAGGAGATACCGTTAACATATCCGAAATTTGCCGATGACAGATCAAGATATTTCTATGATGTTACTTCCTGCTTCGCAAACCTAAATAATATAAAAGGACATCCCGACTATATGCAACCTCTCCCAAACACCGTTATTTGGCAAATTAACCTTAAAGAAGAAGTCAACAAGAAAAACGCGCTAAAGATGATTACCGATCAGTATGCGGTAACCGATGTCCATTCAATGCCAAATATTGACGTATTCCTTTTGGATAACCGAGATTTATGTCATGACGGCGACATTGTTATCAGGATTTCCTTTCGCCACGATGTCGACCAAGATTTTGACGGTCTTGTTAAATTGCTCGGTGAAGTTAACGAAAAGTACGGGGTAAAGTAACATGGCACAAAAGAAAAAAACCCCATACCAATACGACCAGAGAAAGTACTTCAACTGGGCAGCGGGAGTGAGGGCGACGGACAAGTACCATAAGGTAGCTCAGGACAATTTTGATAAGATAACGCGGCTTGAGAAGGACGGCAAATATTCAGCCATACTCAAAGAAGGCCATGAGCTCGCTGAAGATACGCGAAACAAGCTTGCAACGCTTATGCATTGTGACCCTACATTGGTCTTCTTCGCCAATTCCGCAACCTGTGCCTCCATGCCATTGCTAATTGCGCTTTTTAACAACAATGAGGGACTGAAAAGGGACAGCTATTATTTCGGCGGCGATGATCTGTACGCGGCCATATCAGAATATGTTTTTGACCGGAAATCGGTCTTAAAACAAGTTATTACAAACCAGAATTTCCATATGATGTCTGCCCCATTCGACCTGCAGCACGAATGTTTTCTTAAGGCATTTTATGGCAATGATCTCGCTAACGTTAATTGGAATGGCGGATATAATTGCCGCATTTATTCTTCCCGTTCTTATTTGAATTTAGAGGGCTTATCTAAAGAAGACAAAAACGTCTCCCCAATTATTATTGTTGAGCATCTAAACCGTGCCATTGGCAAGATATATTCGCAAAAGCTCCTTTCTGAGATTGGCTCGGTGTGGGGTTCCAAGCACATTGTATCCCCGGTTACCTTATTGGATGGCTCCCATACGCTTGGTGCCTTGGATTTTGATGTTACCAAGCTCTGCGGAGCCTTTATTGCAAGCGCCTCTAAGAGCTTTGGTGCAGAGCCCACAACAGGCATGGGTTACGCAAGCGGGTCGGTAATGAAATCGATGGAATCATCGCTACCCCCCGTAAATTACCCTGTTGCCGTTTTTCAGTTCCATCCGGATTCTCCGCTTGCAATTGGATTATCCGATGTTGATTATTTTCGTTCATATTTCATATCCTTGCCGGAACTGGCCTCATTGAATGCTTCAGTTACAGATTTGCTGAATGAGGGAGTTTCAAACAGGTACCTTAGCTTGCTAAATCTCAAGAAAAAGCTCGCCTCCGCCTTGTTAAAAATGCACGCTACGTCTGATTCTGTATTCACAATCCCTTCGAGCGGTAAATTCAGGGTAATAAGGGCGCCAATAATGCCCGACAATGATCCAAACCTAGTCTCCTGTCAGGATATGCATAATGATGAAACCCGCTTCACCCTTCCCCTTGATTATTTCCAGGAATCCCCCAATTATCTCACATTTTTCTGCGACTTTGATTTTGCCGAGGATTGTGCAAGGAAGATAAGCAGGCACAGGTATTCCATTGGTGAGCTTATGAAAATCTGCTGCACCTATGGTTTTTATGAGCGCTCTTTGGTTAACCGTTATCTCAGATTTAGTTTTAGGCACGATGTTGACCATGATTTTCAAGGATTGCTCGACGTATTAGTTGAAATTGCTAATCGCATGGTGGTTAAAGGCATGTTAATAGAGTCAACAGATGAGGAGATGCAGTCATACATACAGGCAATCAAGGATTCTAACATGTCAGATAAGAAAAAAGAGGAAGCGATAGAAGAACTTGAGTTTAATCACAAATGCGTGCAGGGTGTTAACGAAAGATTTCGGAATACCCTACTGCTTAAGCGCGTAAACTGGGACGAAATCTGATTTTCAGAACGCATACGAAAAATTTATCCTAATATGCAGAGCCATTCCACAATGCCTCTCCAGTTAGGCACTAGGTAAATCCCCAAAGCATTCCTATAACCTACCATAAGCCCCGTGTGTGGGCATTGGAGGTTATGAAAATGGCGGAAGGCACTGGAATTGGTGGACGAGAAATCGTCATAAATACCCAGAAGTACAGGGTTTCTTTTATTGAGAAATCTGGCGGTTCGCAAGGCCCGGTTGGAAATGAGGCAAAAATTTTCAAAGGCATAGGAGAGCCCGTATCTGACTCTATTTATAAGAAGATAAGCGCGCTTGCTGATGCTAATGATGTTCGGCTTACTTGTTCAATGAAGGACAAGCGCCTTGATTCGGCTAGGAACAGTTCTGTTATCGAGCAGGCACTTGATGAGCCAGAAAAGGCAGCGATTGTAAGCGGGAGAAAGCCGAGCGGTCCTTGTCATATCGGCCATAAACTAGTTGCGGAAAATGTTGGCTTAATGCAGGAGCTTGACATTAAGGTTTTCATGCCTCTTGCAGATCTTGAGGCGCATCTGGACCCGAAAATAGGTGAAAAGAAATTCTATTTGCCTATATCCGCAGACAATATTTTAGACTGGGGGGCATCGGGTATTGTGCTTGATGCGGCACACGTCTATTATCAGTCTGAAGAGAATATGATGTTCCAGATGGCATACTTTGCGTCCAGGGGCCTCACATTCAAACTTTGTACTGATATCTATGGCCCAGACGAAATGGAAAAGAATTTCTGCTTTATCTTTGCAGGAATGGCACAGGTAGGTGACATCGTACTTCCCCAGGCCTATGGGAAGAAGTATTCACTTATGCTGGCAGGTCCAGACCAGGATGGCCATATGAGCATGACCACAAGGCTCTCCGAGAAGCTTGTTGAGAATGTTCAGATACAGACCGCTCCCGGCACGCTCTATGTTTCGCATATGCCTGCATTTTATGTGCTTCCCAAGGAAGATGGCACTGTTCCCAGCGATGATGAGAAGATGAGTGCAAGCAAAGAAGAAGGCTCTCTATACCTTGGCCCATTGAGAAACCATTATGACTATCCCGCTCCAGGCACGAAAAAGCTTAGGGAAATAAAGTACCTTAGCATTGACGAGAGGATTACAGAAAACATGGACAAGCTGAAGCGCGGTATAAATGAACAGCCCGGGCGCTTCCAGAAGTTTATGGCAACCACCAATGATGTGCTCAATGAGTTCAAGGAGAACAATATCACGCTTGAAAATCTCGAGGAGCGTGTGATTACGCTGCTTGTGGAGCACAGGATGAAAAGGGCGGCAGTCCTGGCATACGCGTGCAAAGTGGCGATGGATGATCCGCTAATGAGCAATGAGGACAAAAACAAGGCAAAGAAGTTGTCAGACCGCATAGGGCGTGATGACATAATCAACGAGCACGAATTCGGCAAGAGGCCAAAGTTCTGGAAAGTAAAGCCGCAGGCCACCGAGAAGGGAATCTCTCCCTGGCATTCCAAGCTGCTTGAATATGGCGACCAGATAGTGCTCTAGGGTGGCATGGATGGATGAAGAATTGCAGTATGCCCTGCCAGCCCAGCTAGAGACCTTGCTCCGCAGCAGCTCGCTTGTCCACAGCACACCCGTGGATGAGATTTCCGGGCTGTTGCAGGAGAAGGCTAAAAGCGGCAAGCCCATACGCATACTTTACGGTGAGACGTTTGATGAGTTTGGTGAGCCGCTTGACTCGCTGAAGTATTACCTGACAGTGGCAATTCTCTCAAAGATGCTAAAGGAACACGGCCATAATGTTGATGCGACCATTCTCGTTGCCGATGCGGGGGTTATGCGCAATTATCCAGATAAGAGGGACTCCATACTTAAGATGGCCGAAAGGCGAAGGCTTTTTGCAGAGAAGGTCAAAGAGGCGTTTGGCTGCGAATTCAATGTAGTGCTAATGTCCAGCTATGCGGATTCAAAAGAATTCCAGGATAAGGCGGAATCATTAAGGCAAATCTGCAAGAAAGACCCTGCACTGCTTGAGATGGTAAGACAGTCCTCCCCATCAGACAGGAAGGACATCTCAGAGAAGATTGATTACCAATATACCTATGAGGAACTTGCAACCATTTATGGAATAGACATTAAGGTGGGGCCGCCAAGGGAGCATCTCTATGATGACATAGTGCGTGCACTTAACAAATCACAAAATGAAACACCGCTCATCCCGCTCTATCTGACTCCCTCATTCCCATTTGCAACCGAGCCCAAGTTCTATGAGACCAGGCCGGATGTGCAGAAGTACGGAATTACGCCCTACAAATCTAACAGCAAGTCAATGTCAAACAAGAGAATTGTTGTTGGCATATCCACGCTTCCTGAGGTAAAGCATCTTGTTTATGCCACACAGCAGGCATTCTCATTATCTGACCCGGAGCCTGTTCGCGATTTGGCAGTTCTGGTTGACCTGGCAAAGTGCATGCGCCTCCAGCAGAAAAGCCCGGATTTCGAATTAAGCGGCAGCTACAGGGGCAGCAAGATGTTCAGGTCAATGGTGCTTGAGGAATTCGAGAAATGGCTTTACACACCACTCAAGGAAATCGGCCTGTGGAACGGATTGCAGCAGGATGACCACTACTCAAAGTTGGAGAAGAATCTAAGCCTCGTTGAGATAGATTCCGATGTGCTCTCAATAATTAAGCCGCATCCGCTCATCTCCAACGGCTATTTCTTCGCACACCAGGATTTTGGCGATCTCATTTCAAACCATGAGCGCGGCGAGAAATTCATGATAGTGAGCGGCAGGGGGCCGTCGGGTGGCATACACCTCGGCCATTATGCGCTCTTCAAATTCCTTAAGGAACTCCAGGAGATGTACGATGTTGAATTGAGAATTCCCTTTTCGGATGACGAGAAGCTTTTCAGGGGCACGGATGCGGACACTATCCGCAAATACACCGAGCGCAATCTTGCAGATTTGCATGCAATCGGATTCAATGATGCAAAGACGCGCTTCTTCTCTGATTTGAGGGAGATGAACGCGGAATTCTACGCATTCGCAGCGGAGGTTGCGAAACGCATCTCGCTCGCAAGGGTCCGCGCAACGTTCGGCCTTAGTGATGAGCAGAACGTGGGCGAGGCGTTTTATCCAGCAATCCAGGTCGCGCACGTCCTCTATCCCTCATCAAAGGAAAACATGCGCGCATTAATCGTGACCGGCATTGACCAGCACGATTACATACGCCTCACAAGGGATATCGCCGAGAAGATGGGGCTGCCAAAGCCGGCGGCAATCGTGTCCAGGTTTATGAAATCGCTGGACGGCAGCAAGATGTCCTCAAGCGATGAGCGCGGCACCATCTACCTTGACGATGCGCCGGATGCAATGAGGAAAAAGATAATGGCCGCATTCACAGGTGGCAGGGAAACCGCGGAGCTGCAGAAAGCCGAGGGCGGCAACCCGAACAAATGCCCGATATACGACTACTGGTCCGTGCTTTTCCCGATGGTTGAGCAGGCACGTGGTGTTTACGGGCAGTGCAGGGGAGGCAGGCTGTGCGGCGGCTGCAAGAAAGAGCTCGCAGGCGAGATGGACACGATGCTTTCCAGTCACAGGAATGCAAAACGCTGCAATAGCGTGATGGTATGTTAGGTTGAATAGGGTGTAGCTATATGAAAAGGGTTGGAATAATAGGTGGCTTGGGGCCGGACACAACTGCACAGTTCTATCTTGACATAATACGCAAGCACAGGTATTATGGCGGCAAGGGATATCCGGAAATTTCCATTTACAGCGTGCCCCTCCTCTTCTGCGTTGAGGAAGAGATAGTGAAAAATTCCGTAAATGAGGAGAAGCTGCTTCCCTATTTGCATAAGGCGGTCCATTCGCTTGAGAAGAATGTTGATTTCATAGCCATCCCCTGCAATACCGCGCACATATACATAGATGAGCTGAGGCACTTAACAAAGATTCCCATAATAAGCATGGTTGAGGAAACCGCCGTTGCGGTAAGGTCGGCCGGCCTTGATAACATCGGCATTCTTGCGACTGCGAAGACTGTTGAGAGCAATCTTTACGGCAAAGTATTCGAGAATATGGGCCTGCGGCTTATAACTCCGGATCCATCTGAAACAAGGATTACCACCGAAGTAATATACAATCTTCTCATGGGCTCAAAGGATGCGTCAGAAAAGGAAAAGCTCAAGCAGGTCATGAGAGGGCTTAAGGAAAAGGGTGCAGATGCGCTCATTCTTGGCTGCACCGACCTTCAGCTTATACTGGACGAATCGGATTTCGACCTTCCGGTTTTCGACTCCTACAGCATCCTGACCGATGCGGTAATAAAGAGACTGTAGTTACATCTTTGCGAGCACTTTCAGGAGGATCGGGAGCAGCCTTGCCTCCGCTTTCCTTAAGTGCTCCGCATAGGTGGGCGCCGAGATGCCGAGCTCCTGCGAGAGCCTTTCAATGTCGACTTTCTTCGGTGAATCGTAATATCCCAGCTTGCATGCCAGCTGGAACGCCTCCATCTGCTTTGGCGTAATCAAATCCTTCGCGGTCTTCAGGTCAAGGAACCCGCTCGTGTGGAATGTCTCAAGCGTAAAGTTCTCGTCTCCCACAAAATGCTTCTTCATCTTCAATTTAATGTCATAGCCTTCCTGTTCCCTCCACAGGCTTACGAGCGCGTTGAGGTCCTTTTGCGACGGGACCATCAATATCTCGCTGTCCACGCCGTCTTTTGTAATGGGCGACTCGAGAAGAAGCGCATTTGTCTGGTGCAATATCTTATAGGTCATTGACTTGTAGCTTGAAGTGACCTTCAAGAGCGCGCCGTTGGGCTTTTTCATGAGTATCTCAACATTCTTCACAAGGCGATGCTTCCTTATGTAGCCAATGTCCCTGTCGGGCTCCGGTGAGGTGAGCTCAATAAGATTCGTAATGTAATCGTTGTCAATGCTGACAATGGAAAATGCCTTGAGTGTCGCGTCCCTGTTCCTCTCCGTGACATCACAGAACCAGCAGGGATGGTTGATATCAACCCGGAATAAAATGGGTTCCTTATACTTCTGGGTCTGAGGATCACTTCTAAGGATTTTTTCACTCATAACTATGTTATGGCGAACAGACTATAAAAACGTTGTTATTAAACAAAGAGAGCGCCCCCAAGGGGATTTGAACCCCTGCCACAGCCTTCGCGGGGCCGCATACTATCCAGGCTATACTATGGGGGCCTGATGGAGATATTAGAATTAAAAAAGGTTTTAATACATTCCTTTCTCTACTAAATAGCAATGGAAGCGCTTCAATGCCTGAAATCAGGCAATGTCATTCTTCTCCAGACCGATACGCTCTGGGGCCTTTCCTGCGATGCTACCAATGAGAATGCGGTGGAGGCTGTCATAGACCTCAAGCACAGGCCTGAGAACAAGTCAATGATAATTCTCGTTTCTGATAAGAAGATGCTCGAGAAGTATGCGGTAATCCCAAAAGGCATTGATGTTGACCACCTGTGGGGCATCTCAATAGTGCTCAACCATAGGGAGAATTCAGGGCTTAGCTCACAGATTGTGAGGGACAACACCATATGCGCCAGGATACCCGACTCGCCGTTCCTTGTTGATTTGGTGAAGGAGTTTGGCAAGCCCATCGTCTCAACAAGCGCGAACATAAGCGGTGCCGAGCAGCCAAAAACACTCGACTCAATCGAGCCGAGCATAAGGGATGAGGTGTGCGTTGCGGTCGAGAACCCGGAGAACAAGGACGTAAACCAGCTGCCGTCATCAATCATAGACCTGTCAAAGGACGGCAAGCTCAAGATGGTGCGCGTGGGCAAGAACATGGAGAAGATAAAGAAGATGCTCGGGATAATCGAGTACTCGTTCCAGTGGCCCGCATCTGATATGAAATACCCGCTCATGGCTTTGTCAATGAGGTTCGACTCGAATTTTATCTATAAGGATAAGGAAAAATTAGTCCCTGAGAACGGCAAATAATCGCAAGTATTTTCCAATCAACCCAGTACTTTTCCAATCCCACTGCTTGTATACAAATTCACTAGCACTTGTCCTTGAACTCTCTAGCCGGCAATCATTGCAAATCCTAGTACTTATCCTTGAACCCAACGCCTGTAATCACGATAACCGTTGTCCCTCTTGGTTTTAGTTTTAGGTATCCCGCATATGCAGTAGCGCTTGATATCTCCGCATAGACGCCTTTCTTTGCAAGCGCGAGCTTTGCCTCAATTGATTGCCCGTCACTAACTGCAACCGCATCGCCCTTGCTCTTCCTAATCGCCTTGAGCACGCCCGCACCGTCCACCGGGTCGTCGCAGTTGATTGCGCTCGCAATCGTCTCGGGCTTCCTTATGGGTTCCGCCTTCTCCATGTTCTTCCTGAATGCATTCACAATTGGCGCACACCCTGATGCCTGCACCGCAATGAGCCGAGGCATCCTGTCAACAATCCCCAGGCACTTCATCTCATTGAACGCCTTATATGTCGCATAAAACAGCGTCCCGTTTCCCACGGGGATTACAATATTATCAGGCACTGCAAGATTCATCTGGTCAACAATCTCATAGGCAACAGTTTTCTGCCCCTCAAGCCTGTAGGGATAATCTCCCGTAATGTACGCGCCCGTTTTCTGCGCATACTCCACGCTCTTCCTCAGCGCCTCGCTGTACGTCTTCCCGCCCTTCACAATCTTCGCGCCGTAATACTTCATCTGCTTCAGCTTGACCGGCTCTGCAAAATCCGGCGTGAATATCACCGCCTCAATCCCTGCCCTGGCTGCATAGGCGGCAATGCTCGCGCCCATATTGCCCGTGGATGCGCACACGACCTGCTTTTTCCCTAGTTCCACAGCCATGCTGATTTCAACGGAAGAGCCCCTGTCCTTGAATGCGCCCGTCGGGTTCACGCCCTCATATTTCACGTATGTATTATCCCCTATATTAATGAGCGGCGTGCCGCCCTCACCCATGGTGACCGCATTGTGCGGCTTCTTCAAAGGCAGTGCAAAGTGGTATTTCATATGCGTTGGCGGCATGTACCTGAACTGCATGGGTATGAAATCCGCATGCATTCTCTCGTAATCGTAGATTACCTCAAGCGACCCGCCGCAGTGCCTGCACTTGAACACCGGCTCGGTGCCCTTGACACCGCTGCCGCAGTCCATACACCTGTACCCGATTGCGAACATATTCCTAACTCTCACCCTATCTTTATATTTTTTAGAATGCAATCCCTATCCATGGAAATGAAGGAGATGATAGAATCATTCGGCGGCCAGCTCGTGGAAGGCTGGAACTCGGCACGCAGCATTGAGCTTGGCCACGGCGTTGTGGATTACGTTAACATAATCGGCATGGGCGGCAGCGCACTGCCTGGAGATTTCCTGCGCGCGTGTTCTGATGACATTTTCGTCAATGTGCGAAGGGATTACGGAATGCCCAAATCACCCCAGGGCGCACTCAACATATGCATCTCCTATTCGGGAAACACCGAGGAGACGGTGGGCACGTTTGAGGAGCTGGTTAATGGGAAGCAGCCCTGCGTTGCAATTGCAAGCGGCGGCAATTTGCTAGACCTGGCGCGCGTGCACAATGTCCCTTGCGTTGAGGTGAGGAAGGATTTGGTGCCGCGCATGGCGCTCCCGCTCATCTCCGCATCACTGCTCTCAATCTGCGAGCGTGCGCGCCTGATTGAGATGAACGACCAGGAGGTTAATTTCGCAAAGGATAAGCTTAATCCCAAAGAGACTGCGGAGCTTGGCATGAGCCTTTCAAACACATTCTACATGCGCGTGCCTCTCTTTTACTCATCAACCAGAAACGAAATAATCGCCAAGGTGGGCAAGATTGCGCTCAATGAGAATGCGAAGACGCAGGCATTCTACAACGTCATCCCGGAAATGAACCATAACGAGATGAACGGGTTTGAGGTTTTGAACGGCCAGTTTTCCGGCGTGTTCATTTACGACAGCGAGGACCACCCGCAGAACATAAAGAGGATGCAGCTAACGCAGCAGGTATTGACCGAGCGCGGCATTCCCAACGTGGACATAAAGCTTCCCGAAGGTAATCGTCTTTTCAAGCTGATGTACGGGATACAGTCGCTCCACTGGGCGTCATATTACCTTGCCAAACGCTACAATGTTGACTCGGTCAACGTCCCCGTTGTTGAAAAATTCAAGACGCAGCTTTGATTTTTTAAAGGGGTGATCAGGCAGGTTTGTTAATATCAGTCTGCCCATCTATCTTCACAGCACGTGAGTGCTCAGGGATCACCTTACATCATCATCAGTCCTATTGGTGCAGGGCGTGCTTAAAAACATTATTCAGCCAAAATTACCTGTGAGATGTTTCATAGCCGCCGAAGTGAGCGCGGATGCAAGGGAAAAGATTTCTGAGATTATGTGTGCTGCGGGCCAGGTCGGGCTGAAGGTGGTTGGGAAAGAGCTGCTGCACATCACGATAAAATTCCTCGGGGATCTTGATGAGAAAGAGGTCGATAATTGCTGGAATGCGGTTGACAGGTGTGCCGGTGCAAAAATCCCCGTGACGCTTTCAGGCGGCGGCGCATTCCCAAATCCAAACAAGGCCCGCGTCATCTTTGTCAATGCAGTTTCACCTGAGCTCGCGCAGCTTGCAAAATGCATCTACGCAGGGACGTTGGCATACGGCGATGATAAGGGATTTTTGGGGCATTTGACCGTTGCCAGGGCGAAGGGCCGCCCGGTGGATGCAACCGGGCTTATTGAAAAGCTCGGCGCAATACAGAGCGAGGAAATTATTGAGAAAATAACGCTTAAGAAAAGCACGCTCACGTCCATGGGCCCAAACTACGAGGACATTTACGTAAAGAATTTGGGATAAAATCGGTTTCTATTTTTGCGCGTCAACCTGCCTTGCCGCATCCTGCGCATGCAGATGCAGTGCCGACTGCGTGCCCGGCACCGGCTGCATCCCCGTCTGCGTCATTTGGGTTACGGTGGCGCTTGCCTCAATGGGCAGCGTGTCATCAAGTATGAGCACCGCCGCGGCAACCACCGTCGTCCACAATCCGTTCTTATCGACGATTGCGGACTGTGTGCAGTTGCTCGTGCGCACAATCTTTCCGCTCATCTTGAACTGCTTTTCCTTATCATCCCAGCTCTGGTCAGCATCGAACTCAAGGCCGAGCGTTGATGCAAGAAATGTCGCCGCCAAATCTTCCGCGTAATCGCCCGCCTTTTCTTCGGTCTCACCGAACGAGTGGTGCTCGCTCAAATACCCGTGCGAGCTCCTGTCCGCGGGCACTGCCACGCCCACCGAGGACGCGAGCAGCCTATTGGGCTCATTGGACGAGTTCCTGCTCATCACCACAAACCCAATCTCACCGGGCTTCATGTACTTGAGCCCCCTATCCTTGGGGATGACTTCCGCATAGGGCGGCAGGATGCTTGACACCGTAACCAGGTTTGCTTTTTCAATTCCCGCATCACGGAGCGCTATCTCAAAAGAGCCGAGCTGGTGCCTATGCCTGCCGACCCCCTTTGTAAGGAAAATCTTCTTAGGTACCAAATCCAAACCGTTCATTAGCGCACACAACTCCAAAACTGTAATGCATTTTTTATGAACGTATAATTTTTAATACATTTCCAATAAACGTGCAAATGCCCAATCGCGCGCGTTCAGAACCATTTCCCGATTTTCGACTGGCTCGCCTTCTCCTCATGCGCTTTGATGTACTCGTCAATGGAATGCCCTATCCTGTCCTTTGAAAACTCGTGCTCGTCGCAGAGTATCTTCAGCACCCTCTGCTTGTCCATCTTGCCGAACCTTATGGGAGCGTCTTCCACCTCGGGGCTAAGGAAGAATTCCTCAATGCCCTCCCAGAGCGCCAAATCTTCAGGCGATTTTGACTTCTCGTGCACCTCTTTCAGCGTCCTGCATTCCTTCACGAGCTTGAGGCCTTTCTTGGGCCCTATGTTCCTCACGCCGTCATTAAAATCAGTGCCCGTGAGCAGCCCGATCCAAATGAGATTCTGCCTCGTAATCCCTGATGCATCAAGCGTCTGCTGCAGGTCAATAACCTCCGGAAATACGTCAATGTACTTGTCCCTTCCAGGGAGCTTTCTCTTCCCGCTCACTGTCATGTTCCTGAGCAGCAGCGGCGAGCCGAACAGCAGCGAATCGTAATCCTGTGACGCGGCATAATCCGCCCTGCCTTTGGTGACGAGGAACGCGGCCTCCGCCTCGCCTTCGCTCTTCGCCTGCACGAAAGGTATCCCCATGGAATCGAGCAGCTCCTTGCACTCCTCAACCATGGGCGGCGTGAGCGAGCTTGTTGCCTGTGCATATTTCTTGGCATCGTCAAGCCTGCCTTCCTTGAGCGCATCCTCCCATTTCTTCCTTGCCTCCACCTTTATTTCCTGCCTTCCGGCTATTGTCCTGCCTTTCCATGATGGCGGCTTGCCGTCGAAAACGTAGATGAGCCTTATCTCATACTCCATCAGCTTTACATTCCTGTAGAACAATCCTGAGAGGTGGCTGGTGATATTGCCTTTCGAGTCGAGCAGCGGCGTCCCGTCCCTCTGCCTAATGATTGAGAGGAACTGGTAAATGGTGTTGAAAGCGTCAACTGCGATTGTCTTGCCTTCAAGCTCCTGGAACTCGATGCGCCTCTTCACTATAATGTCTCCCAGATTAACTCCCAACCCATTGCACCCCTTTTATTCCGGCAGCTCCGTTATCTTGATATTCAGCGCCCTCTCCAGCTTTTTTGCGAGCTTGAGCGTGGGCAGCGTGTCGCCGTGCACCACCCTCTTGAGATAGGACTCGTTCTCGTCAATGCTCATCGCAAGCTGATTGTACGATAATCCGATCTTGCTTATCTGTTTGTGCAGTATTTCCGCATAATCATCCATAATCTCCTCACGTGAGGACTGCAGCGCTGCTGCCTTGCCTTTTGCGTGGGTGCCCATGTTATGTGCCGGGCCCTTGGCCTTGGGCATCGCAACCGCAGGCTTCTCAATAACCTTTCCGTGCTTAGCGCAGTCATAGCACACGTTAAGCCTCACTCCCTCGATGATCGCAACCTTTGCTGCCGGCTTTGAGCCGCACACTTCACAGTCTCCCATGATTTCACCCTCCCTATGGCTACTATTTTCCCGCAAGTTTATAATAATGCCTTTGCTAATAAGTCCGATGTTTGGCATAGCGCTTTTTCTGCTGATATTGGGTGCGTTCCTGGGCATACTTTCGCTGCCCATTTCCGACCTCCAGAAATTTTTTGCCGAGATTATACTGCTCGGCCTCTATGGCTTCTATATCCACAAGAAATACAAGGTGGAGTACTATTATGGCATGCTCATGCTCAAGACCAAGGAGGGCTTGGGGGAAATTGACAAGATAGCAAAGCACGCATCATTGTGGCAGCATTTTGCGGACATCGGCACGGTCATCGCATACGGCCTGCTCACGCCATTATTGTTCAAGCACATTAAGTTGCGCGACCTCGTCATCGGGCTCGCGGTCCTTTTGTTCATGACGCTATTCATTTTGCCCAACCTCTACCCTGTGGCGCTTTCGGTGATAGGCCTGCCCTATGAGGGCGTGAGCAAGACAAAGATCGGCGTAGGCGAGATTAACATACTGCTCCCCGCACTCATAATAGGAATAATGCTTGTCGGCCTGGCAACAGTGCTCACGGTGGGGCTCATCTACCAGGCGGCAAACACGCTCATACTGCTTTTCATGAACCTATTCGGCGGCGCAAGCCACGTTGTGCAGCCGGGTGCCTATCTCATACTTCCCGGCATAAACATTCCATTCGTTGAAGGCATTATTGCGCTTCTCATGCTCCTGTTCGTGCATGAGCTTTCCCATGCAGTCCTTTCGCGCGTTGCGCGCATCCCGCTCAAGTCCGCCGGCATACTTTTGTTCGGCTTCATACCCATGGGCGCATTCGTCGACCCTGACGAGAAAGTGCTCATGAAAAAGAGCAAGGCGGACCAGACCAGGGTAATCGTTGGCGGCTCGGTCGCAAACTATGCGCTTTCATTCTTCTCGTTTGGCCTTCTCATACTCCTGCTCATCATACCGTTCGGCGCCTATGATAGCGGCATCAGCGTGGTCGCGGCAAAGGACGGCCTGCCAATCCAGAAAGGCGATGTCATCCTTGCAATCAACGGCACAAGCATGGAGAATTATGACATTTACGTCAATTACAAGGATACGGTGCAGCCCAACTCGACTTTGATGCTCACAACACAGCGCGGCGACATTACGGTAAACACGGATGAGAACGGGCTCATAGGGGTGCTCGTGCAGCCGCGCGTGAAATCCAGCTACGGGTGGTACGTGTTCCTGCGCAACCTGTTCTCGTTGCTGTTCGCGCTCAATTTCTTCGTTGGCTCGTTCAACCTGCTTCCAGTCCCCCTGTTTGACGGGCACCGCCTGCTCGAGCTCGGCCTGGGCGACAGGGGCAAGCTGATTCTCAAGGTTGTGACGATTGCCACAAGCGCCTCGCTGGTGGTGACGCTTCTGCCATGGCTATTCAGATAGTTTTTTAATTAATCCACACAATATCCCTTTTGTATGTTCCTTTCCACAATCGTCGGGCCAAAGCGCGCGGCGAAGATGCACGAGCTGATAGGCAAAATACCAAAGCAGGTGCGCGACGAGCTCGATGATGTGGTGATTGTGTACAGGGGCATAATGAGCGCGGACGGGAAGGAGGGCGACCTGCTCGTGCGCAAGAAAGAGCACAAAGTCTTCAACATCGTCTGGAAATCAGATTACGGCGAAGTGCGCGAGATGGATACCGGCATGCTCGACCAGCTCACAAAGTTTTATGATGTGTTCATACAGGATATAATCGTGCACGAGAACAAGAAG
>CAILAH010000003.1 GCA_903832205.1 uncultured Microcaldota archaeon
GCCATCCTGGTTGTTGATAGCACGGTAGCGACCCCGATATTTAAACAGCCGCTGGGCAGCGGCGGCGATGTTGTTGTCCACAGCCTTAGCAAATTTATTTCCGGGCACGATGACGTAATAGGCGGCGCGGTAATAACAAATAATAATTCACTTCACGAGCAGCTTCTTCACCACCAGCGCACACTCGGAAGCGTTCTTTTACCTTTTGATTGCTTCCTTACACAAAGGGGCATTGCAACATTGGATTTGAGGATGAAAAAACACACTCAGAATTCAAAATTGATTGCAGAATTTTTAGAATCAAGCAAGTTTGTTGATAAAGTCAACTTCCCAGGTTTCGGCGGTCTTCTTTCATTTACTTTAAATGGCAGGATATCTGCCGAGAGGTTTTTTTCAAAATTAAGATTTCCCAAAATTGCGCAAAGTTACGGTGGAACCCTAACAAAAATCCAATGCCCCGAGCTCATGGTCAAATCAAGCCTAACAAAAAACATTAAGGAAAAAATCGGTCTGAGTAAGAATCTGATACGGATTGCAGTTGGCCTTGAAAACTCGAGCGAAATTATTGCGGGAATATCAGTAGCGTTGCGCTAGACTTAGCGGGCCCTGTTGAAGATGGAGAACAGGACCTCGACTTTTTCCTTTGAGTCGAATGGCAGGTCGTTGGCGCGTGCAAAGCAGACGCACTCATCCACCGAGGCGCCGTTCCCCTCGAACAGCCTGTAGAGGTGCATGCGCGCCCCAAGCTCTGCGAGTTTCCTTTTCCCCGCCTCATATCTTTTCTCATCATCCATCTTCCCCAGGAAATCCGTAACTGCCATTTCGGCGTTTTCAATGGTGTCAAGCGGCAGCTTTTTCTCAAGCGCCCTCACCATGAACTTTTCCATCCAAATCCTGTTGCCGTTGAACGAGACCTCGAGAAAATCGAATGCATCCCATCTGATATTTCCGTTATGGAACTTGACGCCCTTCTGCGTTAGCAGCGATTCTGCCGCCTCCACAGTCTCGGGCCTGTAATTCTGCTGGTCAAGGACTATGATAAGCGCCCTCCCAATGTCGCTTGCCTTCCTCATCTTATGCTCCAGGGCGGAATGCTCTTCGATGAAGCTCCTGACAAAGTCCCTTCTTATCCTGCGCAGCTTGTCCTCATCCGGCCGCAATTCCCGGCACGCCTTTTTCATAGTCCCAAATTTAGATGCCAGTTCACCACGCATAAAATTACCACTAATATTTCAGCAGCAAAATATAAGAGTTTGCAGGCAATAAAAAACATGCAGAAATTCCTTCCCGCAATTTTCCTTTCAGCCATGTTATTCGCCCTGATATTCGGATGCACCCAGCCAGCAACACCGCTGAAAAATGACACTGCGATTCCAGACGACCAAAACCACACAGTTCCGAAGAACGATTCCGTTCAGCCGCCCGCCACAATCCAAACACAAAAAGGGGTTTCGCTTTCTCCAAAAAGCTACGGCCAGGCAGATTTCACAGGCTTCTTCACAAAAGCCAGGGAGGCGGGAACAATCATCACCTGGTCCGGCGACTGGAATGAGCTCAGCACACCCTCGGGCGCGCCCTATGTTGTTGAGGGCCTCTCCAAGCAGTATAACTATGAGCCAATAATCATTGTGCAATTTTTCACCCAGTCCTCCGGTGAGCTCATCCGCCCTCTCGATGCGGAAACAAAACAAAAATACAGGGACTCACTCGCATCATTCGCTGAGAAGTACAAGCCAGCATATCTCGGGATTGGAATTGAAGTAAACACGCTCTACGAAAAATCCCCTTCGGATTTTGAGGATTTCGTCTCATTCTACAGCGAGGTTTACGATGCAGTAAAGGAAAAATCGCCGAACACAAAAGTCTTTACGGTGTTCCAGCTTGAGCGCATGAAAGGCCTGCACGGCGGCCTTTTCGGCGGCGAGAACAGTGATGCAAACGCGGAATGGCCGCTTCTTAATAAATTCCCCAAATCGGATTTAATGGTTTTCACAACCTATCCCGGCCTGATTTACAAGAGCCCCGCAGAAATCCCGCAGGACTATTATACCGAGATAAAAACACACACCTCAAGGCCCATCGCATTTACTGAAGTCGGTTGGCACAGCGCCGCCTCGCCCAAAGGATGGGAGAGCAGCGAAGACGAGCAGGCGAAGTTTGTGGATGTGTTCTTTGAAAGGGCGGGCGCCCTCGACAACGAATTCGTAATCTGGTCATTCCTCTACGACCAAAACACAATTGAGCCGTTTAACTCCATGGGTCTTTATTCTGTAGATGGCACGGCCAAGAAATCCTGGGCACAATGGAAAAACGCCAAATAAAACCAAAACAAGAAAAATAAGAAATTACTTTTTTTGATTTTTACCTGCAAATTACTTCTCCTTTGCTTTTCCAACTACTTTCTCTTTTTCTTCGCCTTGGCCTTTACTGTTTTGCCTTTCGGCTTCGCTTTTGTCTTAACTGCCTTCTTTGCCTTGGGCTTCGCCTTCCTTACGGCGCCGCCTTTCTTTGCTGCTCCCTTTACGCAGTAATACATTCCCGTAAGCCCTTCCATCTTTGTAATTGAGCAGGCACCGCATTCGCAGCCCCTCATCTTTTTTATGCACTTGCTTTTTCCAACCTGCTGGAAGCAGTATCCGCCCATCTCCCCGCATTTAACATAGCTAGGGCAGTCCTTGCACAGGCATTCCTCTTCGAGAACGCTCCGCATTTCCTCTTCAAGCTCTTTTTTTGTCGGCATAGTTTCACCTAATTTGCCCTGTAATCGTAAACCCACTTTGTGGGATTAACATTCCCTTCCCTTATCATTTTGGCGGAAGTCATTAAGTTCTTTGCCAATAGATTTGTCTCCTCCGCGTAGCATTCGCTGAGCACAATTGGCTTGTCCTCATAGGTCGATTTGCACACATCCGACATGGCGTACATGTTGCTGAATGGCGGAAACACCATGCCGAAATGGTTGAGCGCCATGAATAGGCTCGATATAACCATTGATGCGCCCTCCTCATGTCCCGTTACAATAACTCCCGCGGTCTTCCCAAGGAACCTTCTGAGCAGCCCGCTCCCGGGCACATCGTTATCCGCAGTGAGCTCAATGAACTTCATGTGTTTGGTGTTAAGCGCCTTGTCCTTTGGCCTCTTTGGGTCAGCAGGCTGGAGGCTACCGTCCAAGCTTATGCACCTGTCAATGAACGTTGCCATGAGCGCCGACATCTTGAAGTTATTTACTGGAGTCGCGAATACGATTACATCCGCATCAAGCACCTTGTCATACAGCTTGTTGCTCATGTCATCCCCCAGCGGCGTCCCTTTTGGATAGCATGAGCAGTAGAAATGGCACTGCGTGTTTGTTGTTGAGTAGCATGCCTTGCAGTGCTCTATCCTGTATTTCCTAAGCGGCACCAGCTCCGTTTCTGCCCCCATCTCTTCGCAGGACTCAAGGCATTTCTTAAGCAGCTTCTCGGAATTTGAGCTTTCCCGTGCCATGTCATTCTCGTCCCTTGAGCTCCCAGAAATCCCAAGCACCTTAATCTTTTTCCTGTTTCTTGCCCTCTCATTGAGCCTTTTCGCCTCTTCAATAGTCTCCTTTTGCACTTTCCTGAACCTTGCCAAAATCTCTGCGTCCACGTCCAAAATTTCCATGAGTTCCTTGTCTGGCAATTTCTTTTTGGGCATACAAGAACATCCGAATGAAAGCTTATATTGCTAAAAAAGGAGGAAGGAATTGGGCGCCCGAACGGTGCGCCATTGGCACAACACCATTTTTAATGATTGCACATTTAACTCATATTATATGAAATCCCCTGGAGCCATCGGCGCCATAGTGGCAGACAACTTGGTGAAGCAATTCAACAAATTCACTGCGGTGGACAAGATTAGCTTTAACGTAAAAAAGGGAGAACTGTTCGGCTTCCTCGGCCCCAACGGTGCCGGCAAGAGCACAACCATTTACATGCTCACCACGCTGATTGAGCCCACATCCGGCACTGCAAGCGTGAACGGGTTTGACATACGCGCCCATCCTGACAAGGTGCGCGAGTCCATAGGCATAGTGTTTCAGGACCCGACCGTGGACACGCGCCTTACCGCATTTGACAACCTTGACATTCACGGCAGGCTCTACGGCATGAATGCGCAGCAGAGGAAAGAGAGGATAAAAGAGGTGCTCGAGCTGGTCGAGCTCACTGAATGGAAGGACAAGATGGTGAAGACGTTTTCCGGCGGCATGCGCCGCAGGCTGGAAATCGCACGCGGCCTTCTACACACCCCGGCAATCCTGTTTCTCGATGAGCCCACGCTCGGCCTCGACCCGCAGACGAGGAGGCACATCTGGAGCTACATCGAGAAGCTCAAGAGCAAGGGCATTACAATCATGCTTACAACACATTATCTCGAGGAGGCGGACTTCCTTTGCGACAGGGTCGCCATAGTAGACCGCGGGAAGATAAAGGTGCTCGACACGCCAAAAAACCTGAAAAACAAAATCGGGGGACACATCATCCTAGTCCAGTCCCGCGAGCCGGAAAAGCTCGCGGCTGCCCTCAAGAAGGAAAAGTGCTGCCAGGTTTACAAGATCGAGCACGGCGTAATCTCATTTGACGTAAAGGACGGCAGTAAGCTGCTGCCCAAAATCATAGGCGTTGCTGTCAAGGCACACATTGATATTGAGAATGTGGAGATGCGCGTGCCGAGCCTTGAAGATGTGTTCATACATTACACCGGCACGAGCATACGCGAGGAAAAAGGAGCAGGCGGCGAAATGATGGCAATGAGAAGGATGCACGGGCATTAGGCAGAGGATAGCGGGAGGAAAAAGGCATTGTAATTGGATGTGAGGGGAAAAAGATGGGGCTTGAGCTTTCAAAGATTTATGCGGTGTGGCTGCGCGAGGTGAAGCGCTACACGAATTCCAAATCCAGGATGATCGGCAGCCTCGGCCAGCCGCTCCTTTTCCTTGTTGCGCTTGGTGGCGGGCTTTCAGCCATTATTCCAGGGTTCAACTACCAGGCATTCATCCTGCCCGGCATCCTGGGCATGACGCTCCTGTTCACATCAATTTTCGCGGGCGTCTCAATAATCTGGGACCGCGAATTCGGCTTCCTGAAGGAGATGCTCGCTGCACCCGCCAGCAGGGAAACAATCGTAATCGGAAGGACGCTCGGCGGCGCCACAACAGCCATAATCCAAGGCATTTTGATACTCGTGGTGGGCATATTGATTACAGGCATACCGTTTCCGCCTCTGATGAATCTGCTCAGCCTTTTTGCGGTGATGGTAATATTCTCATGCTTCCTAGTTGCCGTGGGCATCGCATTTGCATCGCTCATCCAGGAAGTGGAAACATTCCAGCTGGTAATGAACCTGCTTATCATGCCGCTTTTCTTTCTCTCAAATGGGCTCTTTCCAATCGACAAGATGCCCGTATGGCTGGCCGACATAAGCGCGCTCAATCCCATCAGCTATGCGATTGATGCACTGCGCACGCTTCTCATCGGGCAGGGCCAGTTCAGCCTCCTGCTCGACATCGGGGTATGCATAGGCTCCCTGATAGTTTCCCTCGCAGTGGCATCCTATCTCTTCTCCAAGACCTCAATCTGAGTGACACTGGAAAGCCACTTAACATCTCTTTTTATTCTGGCAATTCGAATTACTACTTGATGCTAAAGGGCAACTATCTGAAGGCACTCACCTCCCGGCTCAGGATGAAGTCAGCTGATATTGGGAAAAAGCTCGACGGCAGCTCACCCCCTTCAGTGTTCATCGGCGCCTGGAATTACCCTAACGTTTATGCGGGGCCGATGGTCGCGCAGGAGCATGGCGACACTTCCATGATGGACACGCCTGAATCCTGGATTCCCTCACATAAGACAACCGAAGATATTCTTGGCTACCGGCTCAACCTGATTCGCGGCAAGCAGGAAGTGAAGGTCACCGATGCGGCAAAAGGCAGCGTGCTAATAGAAAAACTGCAGGACATCACGCTCGCCAGCAATTCCATCGACAGCCAGGTTGAGTTTATTAATCAGCCGCGCGGCCTCTCCTTGAGCGATGAGCATACAACCTACGGCCCAAGCGGCGATATGCAATCGTTCGATATTGGAAATGCAAAATGGGACCAATCAATGCAGAAGGCCTATTATGACACCGACCTCAAGGCCGCAGAAGCAGTAATCGAGCTTCACAGCAAAGGCACCCCTTTCTCGCGAATACAGAAAGCATTTTCTACGGGCTCGTTCGGAATGGAAAAGAAGCGCAGGCTTGTTCCCACTAGATGGTCCATAACCGCCTGCGACACAATCCTCGGGAACAAGATGCTCGAGGAAGTAAGGCAGAATGAGATTATAGACCACTTTGAGGTCCGCGAGTTCCGCAGCCTTAACAACTATTACGCAGTAATCCTTCTCCCGACCGCATGGCAGTATGAGTGGACTGAGGCGTTCAACCACATAATGGGAAATGAGGAGATGGTATTTTCAGATTACGAGCGCAATTCCGGCAAGAAAGGCTACTCAACAGTGGGCGGCTGCTACTACTCCTGCAAGATGGGCGTGCTTGAAACGCTTGCAAAAGAAAAAAAGCAGGCGGGAGCGATAATCCTGCGCGAGGCGACCCACGGCTACATCCCGCTGGGCGTCTTCAACGTCCGCGAGAATGTGCGCAACGCGATGCAGCAGCCGGGAACAGAGTTTAATTCCTTTGGCGACGCATTGCATCATATCTCGCCAAACTATCAGCTTCCAATCTCGCGCTTCGTGCAGACGGGCCCGCTCACAAAAGAAAACCTGAAAACAAAACAGACAACGCTTTCAGTTTGATTTACTTATCCATTCCATCATCTCCCATTTGCCTCAACAACGGCCCGCCACACCGTCATGTGGCTGACTCCAAGCAAATCGGCAATCTCCCTTACCGTGCGCAGCTCCTGGAAATAGAGATGGCGCACGTGCTCAACAAGACGCCAATTAAGGATTCTCGGCCTTCCCCTCGCAGGCTTCAATTCCGCATTGCGGAACTTTTGTCCCTCCTTTATTTGGGACAAGTTTCGCCTGTTTCCAATTAGGGACTCCTTGCCAATGAATTCCTTTTCGTTCTCACCCTGTAAAACTAGATCAGCGACATTCGCCAGAAAGTAATCCACCCTTCTTCTTGTTCCACGCACCTCCATCTACAAACAATTTCATGTCCATCTCTCCGCAGTTTCCTGCGCTAATAATATGGACTCGCCGATTTATATACCCTTGTATCAAAAAGGATTTGCAGTTGATTATTTTTTATGTGCGACGTAAATGTCCGCCTCAATCATCGTGTCGTTCCTGAAGAAATGGTGCACGAAATAAATGTTGCCGTCGTTGTCGAGAGTAGCCTCACCAGCCAATGGCGAGAACATCAATTCCGGTGTTGTCCATTTCCCATCGACTTTCTTTGACCTCCACAACCCGTAATCCCTGCTAATCCATAATTCATTCCCATCCTCGCTTACGAACGGCCATCCGTCGTCCCTTTCAGTATTAACTTCGGCGACGTTGACAGGTTCTCCCCATCCTGCACCAGTCCCGTTGCCATCTCCTATTTGCCCGCCACTCCCGTTTTCCATTTTCTCGCTCATCCAGATGTCCAACCCGCCCTTTCCGCCAGGCCTTGAAGAGTGGAAGTAAAGCTGTTTTCCGTCCGCAGTCATGTGCAGCTCGCCTACCTGGTAATCGGGATTGAAGTCCGCATTTTGCCAATTCTGCCATCTTCCGTCTTTATACTCCGCGGTAAACCAGTGTATTCCCGTGTATCCTTCCCTCACAGAGCAGAACCACATCGTGTTCCCTTGCACAAACTCGCACCCGTCCAGTGAAAGTTTTCCAGAATCCTGCAGCACCACCCTTTCGGCTTCTCCCCAGTTTCCATCATCATCTTTTTTTGAAACATAAATGCCCGTAACACCATCAAGAATCTGCTTCTCCACAGGCATTCGCACATCGGGCGTGAAGAAAAAGTAAAGTGTATTCCCGTCTGGCATTACGAACGGCGAATCCTCCGCACCCGCGGTATCGATTGGAGGGCCAACAGGAACCGGATCATTCCACTCGCTTGAATATGATTTAACAGGAGCAAAATCCGTCTCAGGCGTCATCTTGACCGCATCCGCAGTAATCTTGCTCTCCCTTGATGGACGCTCAGCAGGGATTAGATCTTGGGGAGTTTGGTTTTGGAGTGTTTGCAAACCTCCATTGGTTTGATTTTGCAATTGCTGGTTTCCAGTTTCGCCTTGCCCGTTTGAAGGCTGCTTTGGCTGCGTGCATCCTGCACACAGGATTAGTGCAATTGCAAAAAGCGCAAGCAGTTTTTTCATTGAGTAGAAATCTCCGTAAAATGCTTTTAAGTTTTCAGTATGAAGTGTGTTCATGAAATCCGCTCTTGCCTTGTCACTAGTCATAATCGCACTGTTCGCTTTCGGCTGCACCCTGCCAGGTGGCGGCGTAATCTGTGATGAGACAAATTCGCCGGTTTGCGGCTCTGATGGCGTTACCTACAAGAACCTCTGTTATGCACAGAAAGCCGGCGTAACTGCCATGTCAAGCGGCTCCTGCGAAAAGTGCGCGGACACGGACAACGGCAAAAACGTCCTGCAAAGGGGCACCTTAACCGTGGCAAACCAGACAAAGGCAGATGCGTGCGTCACAGACACGAAAATTCTCGAATACTACTGTACAAGCGATGGCGGCTGGAACATGTCGGAGCTAAGCTGCCCTGCCGACTATATATGTAAGGAAGGCGCCTGCGCAATCCCGCAGTGCACGGACAGCGACAACGGAGCCGATGTTTTCACGAACGGTACAACTGTAAAGAGCAATGTAACGAAAACCGACCACTGCTTTGATGCAAACCATGCGATTAAGTATCACTGCGAGAACAACGAGATAAAGGAGGCTACTGTGTCCTGCCCCGCGGGCTACGCCTGTGAAAATGGTGCATGCCTTGAGAGCTGCACATCAACGGTCAACGGCACGGGCGTAACCTATGACATATACACAAATGACACGGTCACAAAAGGCGGAAGCAGCAGCGTTGACTATTGCTTCAACTCGCAAAAGGTGGTTGATTACTACTGCACTTCTTCAGGCACCGTGGCGTCCCAGACAACTGTGTGCTCGCCAGGGTTCACCTGTGAAAACGGCGCATGCAGGTCAAATTCCTGCTCGGATTCGGATGTGAGGGACATCTACACTGCAGGCAAGGTGTTCGTGCACGAGCTGGAATATGCCGATGCCTGCATTTCAGACACAGAAATTAAGGAATACTATTGCGACGAAAACAGGATGCAGACATTTACGACAACGTGCCCCAACAACTATGCCTGCGTAAAGGGCGCATGCGTGAACAGCACGCACAACTGCTACGACACCGACAACGGCCAGGATCCCTATACAAGGGGCGAGGTGCACTACCAGTTCCCGCCCGGCTATTATACGACCTACAGGGACGTCTGTGATGACACGCGTTACGTAAAGGAATACTACTGCACCGATGCGGATGCGCCGGATTACAAGAGCCTGGAATGCCCGGCCAATTTCGCATGCACCGACGGCCGCTGCATATACAGCACTTCCGGCACGACCTCTTCCTGCACCGATTCTGACGGCGGCATCGACGCCTATGTTTACGGCAGTGTGGGCTACAACGGCAACTTCTACTATGATGAGTGCTCCGGCCCGACATTTGTAAAGGAAGGCTACTGCAACAACGGCATCTACACCACAACAACAATTGCTTGCAACAGCAACTACCTTTGCCAGAACGGCAGGTGCGTCCTTTCCTAAATCCCTTTTTTCCCTCTCCCCTTTTTCTCTTGTGCTCTCCCTTATTACATATTTAAATACTAACGACTAGAATTAATCAGTGGAAACACGGTGCGTGCCCATGATAAAAAAACTATTCTTAACTGCGCTGATGCTTGCATTTGCGCTTTCCTATGCCACCATACAGAACGCCACGATCCTGAACGTGAGCTTCAATTCCGCAGAGCGCGTCCCTGTCAACATGACCTGGGACACGGGAAGCACTTCCTACATTGATTCCGTTGCCGGCAACCCGGACACCGTGATACAGGTTTGCGTAGACGCGCCCGCAAACATTGGTGAGATACAGAATTACTACGCACTATTTGCCTACAGGGTCGGCAACGTTACGGGATTCCAAAACATCTCAAGGGATAATACTGGAAAAGACCACACGCAGCTCTCCAACTGCTCTGGCTCCTGCTGCATGAGCGCGATCAACAACGTCGGCGGGCAGCCGGTGGGCCCCTACAATTTCTACAGCGGCACCGCAGTCTATCCTGCATACATATATGCAGTGGTCTCAGCGGACCAGACCTTTAATGAGGCGGACACATTCATTGCGGTCGGCCCCAAGAGCCAGCTGCGCGGCTATTACACTACCAATGATGTGGAAAGCACCTATGCCTCCGCATCGGGCAACGTCTCGCTCACAATCACAGGTGTGCAGAGCTGGTCCGGTTCCGGCTACTCAGCGAACGCGGTCAACCAACCCTACTTCCAGCTCGGCGTGTGCGACCCAGTAGTAAACCTGCACGCATGGAACTGCTCGGGCGGCTATTCTGGCGCATCGCGCAGCACGGCATACTCAATACACACGGGCGTCGTATCGCCAGCGGACACCGTAAAATACACAAAGAACTACTTGATAAACGGCATGAACACATCGTTCTGCATCGGCCCTGACCTTGCAGTCCTAAGCGTGGGCCTTGTGCCTTCAACGCAATCTGCAGGCGGCCAGGTGGCAGTCACAGTTACAATCAGGAACGACGGCAACGTTGACATAACCCAGCCAGTTAACGTGGATGTTTATTTTGACGGCGTCCCCACGCAAACCCTTACAGTCGTAGGCGGGCTTACAAGATACACCACAACCACGCGCTCGTTCACGCTCAACACGGGCCTGAACTCGTCCGGCGCGCACACCGTTCTCGCAAACCTTTCGGTCTCAACAATTGCGGACTGTGATTTGACAAACAACCAGAGCTCTTCACTACTTACTCTTTCAAAGACATATCTGGTCCGCACATTCATCAACGGCACGCAATCCAGCACATTCCCTGATGCTGGGAGGCCCTACAACCTCACGGTGAACGTCACCGACAGCGACGGGATACCTGCGAACGTTACCGTGCGCACATATGAGGTAAACGGCATTAGCCTGTTCTCGCCCATACAGCGCATTGACAACTCAACGGTGCCCTACCGCGGCCTCAAGTCGGTTGATTACGGTGAGTCAAAGACGCAGTTCGGCATCGTGGATTACACAATTGTCCCCACGGGAAACAAGCTGTACGAGCCGTCCTACTCCTACCTGCAGGCAACAAATTACGTAGGAAACTACTCGCTTTACCTTGAGATATTCGATTCAAACACGGGCGTGGAGCTGCAGCAGACAAACGGCACGGCGCTCATTAATGAGTACAATTTCACGCTGCAGAACTTGAGCGCGCGCATTCCCGACCCGGCAGAGCAGGGCACGATGCACACAGACCATCAGGACGAATACGTGTCCCAGGTGGCGCAGTTTGCATATGGCGTGTTTGCGGCACTCTCCAAGTGGATTGGCTAAGAAAAAGGTGAATGGGAGTGGATACTGTGAGGGGAAAAACAATGAAAACCACAAATGCACAGGGCGTGCAAGACAAGGCACCATTTCCCACACGTGCATTTCTTCTCTCATCTTTAGCCCTTTTGCTGATATTCTCACTTACAAGCGCGGCAATAACGAGCGGCCGGCTCGTGTTCCTAAACAGCAGCACGGCCTCGCTCAATTTTGACACTGCAACCGCAACCTATGTTGACACTTCGCTTGCCAACCCAAACGCATACGTTGAATTGTGCGCAGACCTGGGCACCGAGCTCCTGGGCAATTTCACCACAGTTTACTACCGCTCCGGTGCAATTAACATCAGCATAGGCCTCATTCCGGCAAACATTACCAGTGTGAATGCGTCAAACTGCACCACAGTTGATGTGGACACCAGCCTATACAAATCATTCTATCCGGGCGTTCTTTCAGTCGGAATCTCAAACACCTCTTCCATGTCAAGCCCGCTGTTCGTTGACCTGAACGAGACAACGGGCCTCCTTTCAGGCAGGTATGAATACACTGACCTCACAAACGCAACAAACACCGTGATTCATCTCGAAAAGATATACTATTCGGCGCCAAATGAAATCACAACCGACAAGCCCTATTTGATAGTGTCCATATGGAATGCAAGCGGCTTCGTCAACAGCACACTCGTAAACAGGAGCACAAATGCAGTCTTCCCACTCACCAGCTTCACAATAGTCAAGGTGAACAATCTCACAGCATTTCTTTTCGTTCCATCTGGCGGATGCACCACCGATGCACAGTGCGGCTCCTGCCAGCGATGCACCGCAGGGAACTGTGTCGCAATCCCCGGCTGTGGAGCGTCGCAGCCAGAGCAGCTTTACCTTTCCGTCCAGACCGATGGCTATTTTGGCAGCCCGGTGATATTCACAGTCACGGATGGGGGCAGAGTGCATGGCGCATCCGTAAGGGTTTCCCATGTGCAGGACGGCTATTCACAGCAGGTTGATTCAGGGACAACCGACAACAACGGGGAGTACGCTGCAATCATCGGCATGGCAAAGAGCGAGTATTTCGCATATGCATCAAAGTCGGGCAGCCTGCGCTCCGATGACGAGTATTTCACGCTCCAGGCGCACACGTTCTCGCTGACCGTTGCGAACGAGATTTACGTGCGCACCGAGCTCCCGGTAACAGTTTACGATTCAGACAGCGGCGTGGTGGTTGAAGGCGCGCAGGTTAAGCTCTACTCGCCTTCAGGTGGAATCGCAGACACCTGCACAACAGATGCAAGCGGCAGGTGCGTTTTCTCTTCGGGCACATTAAGGGTCCCGGGCACATACGCGCTTGTGGCAACCAAGCAGTTCTACGATGACGCGGCAACACCAATCGACGTGCTGCTTTATCCGCTGCAGTTGGATTACCCCACAAGCGTTTATGCAAGGCAGGAGTTCGACATACAGGCAAGCTCGCTTGGCAGCCCCGTATCTGGGGCCACTGTAAAATTCCAGGACAAGCCGCCGCTCAGCACAAACAGCCAGGGTAAGGTTACAGACCTTGTATTCACCCAAACCGGAACTTACACATTCACGGCGACAAAAGACGATTATGAAAGCTACAGGGGCAGCATTGACGTCAGCCTGCCGCCCATAATTCCGGTCTATCCGAACGAGACATACTCAAAGGAGAAATTCGTAATCACAGTCACCTCGCCGGACAAGGACTGCGTAACCGGTGTTGATGTGGTGATTGGAAGCGACCTCAGGCTAAACACGAGCTCGCTCGGTGAAGTGGCGGTGCGTGTCGAAGTTCCAAACAACTACACCGTTGTAATGTCAAAGGAGGGCTGTGAGCCTTTCCGCGGCATAAGGGAGATACCCGAGAGGCCGCCAGAAAAGCCCTACGAAAAGCCAATCATAATCAAGAAGCCGCCCAAGAGCGCGGCGGAGCTCATATCCGATGAGCTAGGCCTTGGCACGCTCGTCAAGTCAGGATGCTCAGGGTTCTACATCGAAGGATTCCCAGTGGTGCTCTGCGACCTTTTGTGGCTTGTAGTAATCGCTACGTCGCTTGCGGGCGCATACTTCGCCAAGACCAACATGAGGAAGGCGCTGTTCTTCTTCCTGCCAATCCTCGCAGCAATCGTATCGCTCCCGGTAATCGGCGTCGTTATAGGCGCCATAGCGCTTTCAGTCTCCTACCGCTCGTGGGCCGACGACCGCGCCAAATCGCGCGCACTTAAGGCAGAGGCGGACAAGATAGGCAAGGAGCTCGCTTCCGGCAGGAGCATTGAGGAAGTGCTTAAGGCAGAGGCAAGCAAGAAGCCGGAAGAAAAGAAGAATGGCGGCAAGCCCCCAACAAACGGCAAGGGCGAAAGCGGCAAGCCCCCTGCACAGCCTTCCACCGAAAACAAGCCGCCCGCTGAAAAGAAAAACGGCAACGGGGGCGGCACACCTGGCAATGGCAAGGGCACCCCTTCATCCCAGCAGCAAAAATAAGAAGTGAATCTCCATGGCCCCAATACCGATAAAGAACATTGATGTCGCGCTGGAGAGCTATGACGACATATACTCGGATTTTGACATCTCGCATTACGTAAAGCGTGAGCTTTCAGAGGACTTTGTAAAGGAACTTATCAAGCGGACTTCCATCGAGAGGGACATGAAATCATTCCAGGTGACGCTTTCCATACCTGCGGCAAAGCGCGACCAGACAGCGGAACGCACAATTTACAGGCGCATAAAGCAGCATTTTGCAAAGAGGGAGGAAAATTACGGGCTGGAAATAAGGAACTACCAGCAGAGGGGCATAAAATACATCATTGCCGGCTCCCTGATAATAATACTGGATGCTGTTGTCCCAAAAGACCTGTCCTTTGTGATTGCAATACTTAACATCCTGCTCGTCGCCGGCTGGTTCGGCGTATGGACCGGCATTGCCAAGATATTGGACGAGCCCGCGGCCATGATTACGCAGAAGAAAATATACAGCAACCTGGCATCGGCGCATTATGTCTTCGTGAACGAGGAGGACGTGATGATGCTAAGGCAGGCGGAAAGCGCCGAGGCGCTTCTAAAAGAACAGCAGCAGAAGCCCGCGCAGAAATAATTTTTACCCTGCAGAAACAATTTTTTCAAAACATTTATATTAGATCGCTTTGCCAATTAGCGCGCCATGAAAATACCGAAAATACTTCAGAAATTCACTGCTGCTGCAGCAATCCCCATTGCGTTTTCCACAATCATTATTGCACAGATTACTTCTGACAAGAACGATTATACAAACGGGGGGCATGAGCAGGGCTCCTGCAGCATTCAAAATGATTTTCAGCAGTTGGATTCAATTTTCCTGGACCCCAACGGCGTGTGCGAGGAAAAAATCCCTGCGCCAGCACAAGAATGCCCCCCAATGCCCGTCGCGGATGCCTCTTCAAGAAAGGACCCGGGGCAGCTGCTTGTGATGCTTAATGAAAACAGGGAGCATTTCTTAATCATGCTCGAAAACGTGTGGACCCGCGAGTACCTTGGGGGCAGCCACGCATCCATTGTTGACAAATCCCTCTACCGCTCGCTCAGGACAGGCGAGCTGCGCGATGCGGTGAAGGGCTTCCAGGAGGGGCTCGATGAAAGGGAGCGCACGAAAGGCCGCGTGCTTTCCGATGACGAGCGGAACGATTTTCTCCTGCTGGTCTTCCTGCCCATCGTTGAATCCAATTGGACCTATGAGTTTTCAGAGAAGATGGCGTTCGGCCCCTACCAGTTCACAAGGGAAACCGCGAAGAAGTACGGGCTTGTGAAGGAGCTGCGCAACGAGCGGGGAAAGCTTGTGGGGATGGTTGACAGGCGCCATAAGAATTATGATTCTGCGCGCGCAGCTGCGAAATCGCTTTATGACCTCTACATGATTTTCGGCGGGGATATCGATCTGGCGCTCTCGGCCTACAATTCCGGCAGGCCGCTCAGCTACCTTTCCCTTGCAAAGAAATCCGGCCTTGGCATTTCCTATGAAGGCTATCTTGATTTCCTTGCTGAAAAGATGGAATGCACCCCGCATAAATCGGAAAAGATGCGCAACATGGTTGAGAATTTGAATTTTCCGCGAAAGGTCTCCGCGGCACTTGGCATAATCGCCAACGATTACCCAGATTTCGCCGAATTCGCAAGGGGCAAGCTAACCTACAGGCAGCTGCAGCTCAAGGCACAGGCAACCTCTTCACTACGGGCCCCGGTGCAGCTTGGCCACCACCCATTGGACCTGTCCAAAATAAGGGAGATCAAGCCCCCCAGGAGTTCTCCTGTCCAGTGCCCTCGGAAGCATCTCTGTTATAATAGAAAGGTATAAATACTACTTACGTGCCTAATTATTGTATGATTGGCCTAAACCATGGGCTCAATAGGCGCAAGCTGAAGACGCCGGCGATAGCCGCACTTGCAGTTATTGCGGCAGCCACCGCGCCATTCGCAATCAAACATTTTTCAGATAGGTATTATGAAAGGCAGGCAGAAGAGATAGTTGCAGCGCAGAATGCAAAGCAAAAAAACCCTTCAACTATTCTTTCTACGTTAAAATCCCCGGAAGAGCTTGATATTGAAAGAAGGATCGCAGAGCTTCTTAAGTACCCTCCCGGCAGCATCTTGCATGAATATGGCAAAGAAATGCAAATCACCTATAATGATCAAAAGAAACTCAACACAGGAATCACCAAGCATGATGCGGCCAACCGCGGAAAGGCAGACGTGCTTTATCAGATGCTGGACAAGGATAACAAAAACGTGCCGGAAGTGCTGAAGAACATTTGGATTTTTGAGTACACAGACAACGGCGGCAACCACCGCAACCGCATTGAGGACGCAATCGTGAATTCACTTGAGGACGGCGCGCTTGAGAAGGCAATGAACGGTTTCCTTGACGGCCTTAGGGAGATGGAAGCGGGCGGGAAGAGGATCTCACCAGAGCACCGCGAGGCTTTCCTCACCACATTCCTTATCTCAATCCCCGAATCGCACTGGGAGGCCGGCTCATGCTCGCGCACCAGGTCCGGAAGGGAAATTGCATGTGGCCTATACCAATTCACAAAGCCGACCGCAACTGCCTATCATATAAGGGGCGTTTTTACGGATGAGGCCAGTGCGGAAGAGGCGCTGGGTGAAGACGGGAGGATAATTGAAGTGCCGCAAAAGAAAGGAGGCAAGCACTTCATTATCGACAACAGGTCTGACCCGTATTTATCCGCAAAGGCGGCTGCAATGCTATTCTATGATAATTATTTGAGGTACAACAGGAGCATCGACCTCGCGCTTGCTGCATACAACTCAGGAATGCCCATAACGTACCAAAAGATTTCGCGCAGGAGCAATGTTCCAATAAGTTTTGAGGGCTACGTAGAGTTCTTCCTGAAAATCGCCCTCCGCAATGAAATTGAGAAAAGCAATCCCGATTCAACCAACGGTGTTAGAAAAGATATATTGGTGAAGGTAAAGAAGGGGGACACAATCCCGAAACTGCTGAAGAGAAACGGCATCTCTCCGACCAAGATGTCAATTGACTTATTTGCCGCTGCAAACCCCGCCACCAAGGGCGGGCTGAAGGCAGGCAAAAAGGTAATCTTGCCAAAGCAGCTGCTTGACCAGAATAATGTGGAGCCCCAGCTGCAGATAAGCCAGCGCGCAAAGAACATTGTGCAAAACCTAAATTACCCGCCGAAATTTTGGGCAGTCATTGAGATAATACAGGCCAAATATCCCGAGTTGCTTGATTATGTAAAGGGAAAATTAACCTACAAGGGGCTTGAAGAGCGGCTGAACAAGCATGAGCAGATAAGAAAGCTTATTGAGAAGCGCGAGGTTACAAAAAATGGTGAGAACGGCAAGGAATCAGGCATAATTTTCCCAGATACCTCAAAGATAAGGCAGCAGCACTCCGCGCTAGAAGAAATAAACGCAAAGCGCATCCACGACTTTGAGAAGAAAGTGAACCTGAAGGCCAAGATTGCAGCGGCAGACATGCACAGGGCAAGAAGGATATTCGCAAAGAGAGCTTATTGCTAATTGGCCTTTTTGTCCTTGCAAACAATTACCTATTGTCCTATGCAATTGCCCATCAGCCGTTTTGCGATTATTTATTGTTTTTCATCATATCCTACTTATGGATGCGCACGGCATTAACGCACTTTTCAAAACGCTTTATTCCGAATACGGCAAGCAGCACTGGTGGCCCGCCGAGACGCAGTTTGAGGTGTGCGTGGGCGCCATATTAACCCAAAATACTTCCTGGAAAAACGTTGAGAAGGCAATCGCCCAGATGAAGAAAAAGAAGCTGCTCAGTGAAAAGGCAATACTTGATTCTGATACGGCAGTTCTTGAAGAGGCAATCCGCCCCTCAGGATTTTTCAAGCAAAAGGCAAAGTGCCTGAAGGATTTCTGCACACAGGCATATTTTTACGGCATAAAGCAGATGTCGGTGCAGGATGCGCGCGAGCATCTCCTCTCAATAAAAGGAATCGGGTGCGAGACCGCGGACTCAATCCTCCTCTACGCCTTCAACAAGCCCATATTCGTTGTCGACGCCTACACGAAAAGGATTTACGGCAGGATTTACGAGGGAAAGGACAGCACTTCGCTTGACTATGATGATGTCCGTTTCATTTTCGAGTCCTCACTGGGCAAGAGCGCCGCCAAGTATAATGAGATGCACGCCCTTCTTGTGGAGCATGCCAAGCTCTTCTGTGCAAAGAATAATCCAAGATGCGTTTCCTGCCCCGCGCTGGAAATGTGCAAGTTTGGCAGGAAGCAATCAAAATCGAAAAATTAATTTTCTCTAAATTACTAATCCTCTTCCATTGCCCTTGCAATCTCTTCCCTTACAATCTCCCTTATCTCGGGTGGTGATTCAACATTATGCGGCAAATTCTCGATTGCCGCGATGTAATCCCTCGCTCCCTTATCCGCGGGCACGAGATGCATGTGCACGTGCCTCTGCGATCGCCTTGCCGGCGGGTTAATTATGGCTATGGCGTGCTTGTCATAAACTTTCTTCAGCGCGCGGGAGCATTTCTCAGTCACTTCAAACATTTCCTTTGCCTCATCTTTGGTTAGCGCATCAAAGCTCTCCCTGTGCGCCTTGGGCAGCACCAAAACATGCCCTGGCTTCAGCAGCCGCAGGTTGACCAGCACAAAAACATGCTCGCCAACGTAAGCCACATGTGACATGTTCTTGAGCTCATTGCACAACGCGCATTCCTGCCCCATACAAACACCGCACCAATATCAATGGCCAGATTTTCTCTCCCCATACGCGCCCAGGCTTCACATCTCGAGCTCCTGGAACTTAAAGTACTCGACTTTCTCTCCGACAATTGCAATGATGAAATCCTTCCTTACTTTTCTTATCTCATTTCTCAGCTCAAGCATTTTTTCCAGCGAGGCCTCCCCCTTGGCGAGCACCTTGACCGCAAATTTGCTCTCCGCGTGCTTGGGTATCATCCCCTTCTCATATGCCAGTATGACATCATCCTTCTCAATGTAATTTGCAACGTGCATTTTGCCCCTCAAGTCCTTGAATACTGCGTAAACGGCCTGCAATTTCTTGCTCTTTGCAATCTCCTCTTTGGCATCTTCGTATTTGGCCTTGCCAATCTCAGTCAGATAAGCGGCCTGCAGCACATCCACGAAATACCGGCCTTCCCTTTCGTAGCCGATGCCCCTCATCTCGAGCTCTTTTGTAAGGGAAGCTACCTTCACTTCATACTCCATGATTTCCTTAAGTTCCAACAAATTAAAAACCTTAGACATCTAATTATCCCCATGCCGAAGATGAGTGTTGGCTGGACTACGTTCACCTGCAGCGAGGACAGCACCATTGTGTTCCTTGAGCTGCTAAACAGGAATTTCTTCGACTGGACTGAAAAGATGGAGTTCGTCCACTGCAACGCGCTCAAGAAGGGCGGCAAGCTCATGGACCTCAAGGGCGTTGATGTCTTCTTCGTCGAGGGCGCCATAAGCACGGAAGAGGAGAAGAAGAGGCTGGAGCATATCCGCAAGATCTCAAAATATGTGGTCGCCATCGGCGCCTGCGCATGCACGGGGATGCCTTCGGCACAGCGCAACCTGTTCGATGAAAAAACCAAATCTGAAATCAGGGCGCGCCTTGAGAAATTCCACCTCAATGAGTCTGTAATGTCGGTTCCCCAGGTCATTAAAGTGGACAATATGGTGATGGGCTGCCCAATGAATGAGGAAATGTTCGTAAAAACGCTTAACAAGTATTTCACGATATTCAAAGCATAAGTGTGATTGGACAAGGCAAGCGCAATTGCGCATTGGTGTTTGTATGCATAAAGAAAACTTCGACATAACCTTGGATTCACTGCGGAAGGGGGAGTGCCCCCTCGCACATTCGCGTGAGCGAATGGCGCATCGTTTGGCTTCGCCAAACGCTTGTCCCCGTGTGGTCTGCCC
>CAILAH010000004.1 GCA_903832205.1 uncultured Microcaldota archaeon
ATTCTTGTTTGTCTCTAGCATATTTTTCTACCCATTTCTTCTCACTCTCTTCATTTTCTTTTTTAATTCCTAACCAGTCTTTCTGTAATCTCTCTTTCATTAAACCCTTATCTCTAACAATCCCTTCAGCATTTTCAGCTTCCCATTTAAGCTCACGCTCACTTTTCATTCTAGGCTTCCATCTTTTAAAAAAACATTTAGGACAAGTATAATATTGTTTTGATTCAATCATCGGTATGTTACAAACAGTACAATCTCTTGACATATTATTTCTTATTCATTTTATTTAAAATATATCTCTTATATTCGGCATCTGAAACTTCTCCGTAAAGTATAAGTTCACAAGAATCTCCGAGCATTTCGGTCGTGCCAAATTTAATATTTATAATATCAGGAAATTCTAGAATTAATTCGTGGTAACAATCTTCGAGGCCTTCTTGTATGGCCCTTTCAGCATTCCGGAGCGAGAGCAGCACGCTTGCATTCGGAGAGCCTGCCATGATGCCCGGTGCATCGCGCTCATAATGCTCCTTCAGCAGCTCCCGCACGGCCTCGCAGCTTTCCACGAACCGTACGCCCTTGCCTTCCGGCTTTTCCGCCCTGTTGAAGTTTTCGTAAAGCGTGAGGGTGAGAAAAAGTATGATGTCAACGGGCCTTTTGGATGGCAGCATGTCAAGTTTTCCCTGTATCACTGCCCTGAAGCCTGCCTTTGACATTTCACTGTCAGCGCCGATTGCACTCCCGAGCTTCTGCGTCGCCTCTTGTTCGAGCATGTTTGCAGCATAGCTCTTCTGCTTCTGGCCTGCGGAAAGCCGCCCAAGATAGTCTATTGCCTCCTCCCTGTTCCGCGCCTTCTTGTCAGCAGCTATTTTCTGCAGGAAGAAAAGACCATTTCTCATCCTGTCATGTTCGCCCTTCTCCAGGCTCTCCACGCATATTCTGTACCACCTGTAAGCGTTTGTCTTGTTGAACCTGCCCAGCTTCTGCGAGGTGGAGAAGAAAATGGGCTCAAGGAGCGGGTAAAGGAGGCGGTGGACCGGCGTGCATTTGGGCGAGAGGTCTGCAGGCCTGAGAGCAAGTTTCATCATCAATACCCCAGAGTCATGCCGTTCCGCCGAACTTCTTGGCGCGCTGCTTTGCTATCGGTACCGAGAATATGTCCGCCGCGTGCCTTGCGAGTGCGCGCGCCCTTTCAGTGCCGACTTCCTTCAGCAAGTCAACAAGGATGCCTGCGTATTTCTCATCCTCGGTCCAGATCTTGCGCCTCAGGAGCTGCGAAATCACATTGAGGCAGGCCGTGGGGTGCGAGGAAGCTTTCTTCAGCATCCGCCCGTACTCGTTGCTTATGCTGCTGATGCCCGCCATCCTGTAGATGTATTTCTCAAGCTGGACCGCCGTTATGCGGCGCCTTGTGGAGGCGGAGAGGAAGTCGAGAAGGGGCTGCATGCCGGCAACAGGCGTCCTGTTCACGGCTATTGCGTTTGCCTTGTTCAGGCTTGCGGGCTGTTTCTGCGAATTCATTCCAAGCAACTCCAATACTCTATTAGTAATACTTGCACTATTCTCTTACAGCTTTCTTCTGGCTTTCCCGGTTTATATCGGTTTTCCATATGTTCTAATACTCTATTAGTGTTTCCCTCACTCTTTTGGTTTTTCCCCAAAGTCCTTGCGCGTAAGCAGGTTTGCGCCGGTGTAGAATACCACCTGTGCAACCAGGAAGCCAAGAATCCCGCTCGCCTCGCTGCCCATGCCCAGCAGCACCGCCGCGGCGGAAACAGGCACGCGGCTTGCTATTGATGGTATGGCTGCAAGGAAGTTTTTTCCAGCAAGCTTTCTGGTTTCCTTCAGCAGCTCCGGCTTTTTTGCGTAGTCCTTGAGCCTTATTGCCATCCATGAGAGCGCGAAGCCGCCTACGCCGAAAGCAAGGCTCAGCGCAAGCGAACCCACAGTTGCCGCGGCCATCCTGCTTCCTGTCAGCGCCTCGGTGATGTGTGCGCCGAGCCAGGTGCCCAAGAAAGCGGTGCCGGTGCCGACGGTGCATGCAAGGTTGTACTTGATGCGCAGCGGGTCTATCTTCCTTCCATTCGTCCTTGCACGCTCCTGCAGCATGGTTTTTTGCCGCTTTCTTTCCTGGAATGCGGGCCATTTCTCGGCGAGCGGAAGAGCTTTCAAAATTGCCCGTCGTGTTTCAGTTCCTGTTACGGCAGTAGGAAGAGGTTGCAAGCCTGGGCGCTGCTGGACTCGCCTGAACATGCGTTCCACTATGCATTTTCAAGAACTTAAAGCTTACCACGTCCCGCCAGCTTACAGCCCGCCGTTCTGCTTGTCGAAGCACGCAATGCAGTAAGTGTGCGTGAAGCCGTCCCTGTCCAGCTTGGCCTTGCGGCCCGGCTCAGTCATTGACTGGAAGTCCTTGCCGCACACTTCGCACTTCAGGAAATCAAATATTGTAGCCATGCATATCGCCTCTTTTTTCTGGTCGCTTAGCTCCTCTTTTCTTCTCCCCGTATATTAACCTTTCGTTATCCGCGCCCACTCGCCGTTGCGCCACTCCCAGAGGCACTTCAACACCGAGTCGTAGACGAGCGCGCGCTTGTCCGCCCTTTCCAGCGGCATGTCTATCTCAATGAGCGTCTTTGCAAGCATCCAGTCGAATC
>CAILAH010000005.1 GCA_903832205.1 uncultured Microcaldota archaeon
AGTATAAACGTCGATAATAATGGAGATATTTCTTTTCAAATTAGAATGGTTGATTCCAAAGGTGAACATTTTTTCAATTCAGTATCTCCATTGAAGCTAAATGGCAAGTTGACATTTCAACCTGATATAGGTTATTACTGTTCGGTTAGATGGGATGTTGGTAAAGAACAAAATCCAGATGGCAGTTATACTATAAAAACAGATTCACGCAGAGTAAGAATTTATGATGTCAATAAAGATTCAACTGGAAAACCTGTCTCAATAAAAATAGGAATTTATGAGCCCGATATTCAATTACTTAGGCATAATGAACAAAAAGAGTGGGTGGATGGCACTTTGATAACCCCATATATATTTGGGCATTTAACGGCAGACTTTGCGGAAAACGATCCGTCGCTAGCTGGTATAACAACACTTTTTCATCGCATATATTCAATGTCTCTTCAGATAGAACCCAAACCGTAAAATCAGCAGAACATCTTTTCAACGATGCTCTTTATTTTTGCCGGGTCGTATGCCAATTTAATGAATCTTGTCTGGCCCCGTGTCCCCTTTCCGGATGATGTGAGCGCAATCAGCCCCAGCATGTCCAGGTCATGCAGGTACTCGGAGAACCACCTTGCGCTCCTTGGCGCAACGGAGAGGTTCTTGCACGCCTTCGCATAGCTTTCATAAACCTCGCCGGACATGAACACGTCCTGCCCGTCATCGCCCAATCTCTTGTATGAGCTGCCTTTCAATTGCAATAGCGAAATCCCGTAGAGCGCAATCTGCTCGTGCTGCGGAAGGGTCGTTATCGCCTCAACGACCAGGTCCTCATCAACGCTCTTGCGCGCGCCCTCAACGTGTTTCTCAGTTACTTTCTTGTCGCCCGCATCGTTCGCGATTATGCCCGCCTTGTGCAGCAGCTTGAGCGCGTGGCGCGCATCGCCGGTCTCGCGGGCCGCAATGGCGGCCGCCATCCTGAGCGCCGCATCATCAACGCTGTCCTTCAGGAACGCGCCCTCGCTCCTCTGCTTCAAAATCTCATAGAGGTGGGTCGCGTTGTAGGGCCTGAACACCAATTCCTTCTCGTGAAGCGCGCTCTTGCTGCGCGGGTCCAGCTTTTCCTTGAAGTGCAGCCGGTTTGAAATGCCGATGATTGAGACGCTTCCCCTCTCAAGCTCGTCATTAATCCTCGTCATCGTGTAGACCAGGTCGTCAACATCGTTCACCATGTCAATCTCGTCAAGCACGATTACGACGTGCATGTTGTTCTGCTCCACCCACTCAAGCATGGACTCGTAGAGCTTGGAGAGCGGATAGCCCATCTTGGCATCATCCTTGCACACCTCGTTGACAATCTTGAAAATTATCTTGTACCTTGAATCGTAAATCCTGCAGTTCATGTATCTCATGAGCGCATTCTTGTTCATCGCGTTGAATTTGTCCATCACCATTTTTGTGGAGCAGGTCTTTCCCGTGCCCGTCTTTCCGTAGAGGAACATGTTTTTTGGCTTTGAATTCTTCAGGCCGGGCGCGAGGGTCTTCATTATGGCCCCAATCTCCTCTTCCCTATGGGGCAGTACGTCGGGAACATAGTGGGGTGACAGCATATTCATGTCCTTGAAGACACCGGTCTTCTCCATTAGCTCCTCAAACGTCAGCATTTCATTGCCTCCCAAAAACAAGCAACACATTAAGCGCATAATAGTTTAAATACTTAAGTTCCACTATTGTTTTTCATACGTAAAATAGTGGAACTGCCGTCGTTGGCTTCAGAATTTTCAGCTGCTCCGAGAGCTTTCTCCTTCATATTTATAAGATTTATTGTCGAAATAGTTGACAGGTGGTACAATGGGTATATTGCAGAAATTTACTGACGCACTCGGCCTGGGCGGAAAGGACATGAACCTCCAAGAGTATTTGGACAGTGAAGACCTAGAGAACCTGGCAAACGAGGAAGAGGAAGCAACGGCATACGTGAAGCCAGTTGCTCTTGAGAACACAGCAGTTCTTGCAGAGATCAAGACCGAGCTGAACAGCGGCAACGTGATTCTATTGAATATCACACCGATGCTCAAGAACGAGAAGGTTCTCACGGCTGTCATTGACAAGCTGAAGGAGTACGTAAAGGAAATCCGCGGTGACATCGCAAGGATCGACAACGAGAAGATCCTCTTGACACCGTCAAAGATGAAGATTGTAAAGAGAAGGAGATAATAGCAAATTGCAAACTAATTAGATAATGCAATTTGCTAGCTAGCAAACACAAGTTTGCTATAATTTTTTCTCCATTCTATTTTATTTTACTTGAGCGCCTTAGTGTGAGCCTTGTGTGATTAGATCTTGCATCCTAGTGCAAGCCTTTAATTAGAATATGGCCTATTTCTCGTCGAGCAGC
>CAILAH010000006.1 GCA_903832205.1 uncultured Microcaldota archaeon
ATTCTTCTTATATTTTTGATTCAAAACACTAATACTAACTTCCACAGCCGGAATTGGCCGGCCGACCAAGGGACGGTTTCGCTCAAGCTCAACCGCCCAGACGTAATTCACATATAATCACGATAAACAAATAATTCCACATGGGGATGTGGGGTAACCTGGCATCCTAGCGGGCTCCAGTTTAAAACACCTGCGTTATGCAATGGTTACATGCCTGGAGCACTGATGTGATCGCAAGGTCGCAGATGAGGATTAGTAGGTATGGCGCCTCGCGGGGCACCAAGAAGATACCTGCCGATGAGGGTTCAAATCCCTCCGTCCCCATTTTTTAGTTTTTCCCATTTTTCTTTCTGCGCATTCTAATATATATTACGTATTCTAAGTGTTTTTTCCAAAATGCAGTGTGAGACTTGCGGCAAGCATTTTATCGAGGGTAAGAGGGTTAAGATCGAAGGCTGTATTGCAACGGTTTGCAATGATTGTGCGCGTTATGGGCAGGTTGTGGGCGATGTTCGTCCGCATGTCGAGCCTCCCAGGAAGCCGGTTGTGGCTCCTGTGTCTCAAGCTGCGCCTGCTCTGTCTAAGGTTCTTGCGGCTGAATTGTCCGTTCCCACCTTGAAGGAGGATTATGGCAAGCTTATCAAGGATGCGCGTGAGAAGCGCTCTTTGAAGATGGAGGATTTTGCCAAGATGCTTAGCGAACCTGAGTCTTTGATGCATAGGATCGAGTCTGGCAAGTTCGAGCCTGCTGATTCGCTTGCGCATAAGATCGAGTCTGCTTTGCATATTAAGCTTTTTGAGAAGTCTTCGTCCATGATCCTTGCGGGCGGCGGGCATGGGGCGAGCAAGGATCTTACGTTAGGTGATGTCGTAGTGGTTAAAAAGAAGGAGAAATAGGATGAATGAGTTTTATATTGCGTTCGGGGTATTGTTTGTTCTAGGCACATTGTTTCTTTTAAAGTCCAAGAACGAGAAGTTCATGGGCTTGTTTTTCATGATCAGGACAAAGCATTTTCTTTCGTTCATCGACTGGATTGCAAAGCTCGCGCCCGGCCTATGGAAGTTCCTTGCAGATCTTGCAGTGGTCTTTTCCTTTGGGGGATTGGGCGCAGCGTATTTGTCTAATCAGAGGAAGGAGTCGAAAAGCCTTGGGAAGATATTATTCCTGGTTGGTTCTTTTGCGATTGTTTCATGGGGGCTGGTTTTCTTTTATCGCGGCGGAATGGTCGGAATAGCCGTATTGCTGTTATCCATTCTGGCCCTTGCCTCTTTCATTAAGTATCTTTCAAGCCTAAAGAACACCTCAATTGATTTTATATTCGCATCAGTTCTTTTCACCCTGGCTTTCATCAAGTTCATGGAAGGAATAACGCTAATCCTGGGCTCTGATCTGAAGATTCCGTTCTATATTTCTGCCGTTGAAGGTGCTTTTGGAGTGCCTCCTTTGTTGATAGGGATGTTCATGATGCAGGCGTTTCAGATACTTTTTGCAGGCTCCAAAATGCCGGGCGTTGCTCCGATGCTTCCCAGCGTCAATTC
>CAILAH010000007.1 GCA_903832205.1 uncultured Microcaldota archaeon
GGAATTCCTGGGCGGCAGGGATGTTGCAGTAGCGGTACATGAAATAGTCGCGCGTCTCCTTGAATGCAAGCGAGGATGCGAGCTTGGAGATGTAGTAGGGCGAGTGGCGCTCGTGCTTCTCAGAGAGGCCTAGGTAATATGCCTCCTGCGAGAAGATGAATGAGAATGCGCGGTTCTTGTGCAGCGAGGAGAGGATTTCGTTCTGCACGCTCGTCCCCGTGAGTATTTTTGATAATGATTCTTTTGTGATGGGATAGGGCGCGCGGATGAATATTGCGTAGGGGGAGGATTTTGTGACTACCTCCGCGCCGAAATAGTTTGTCATGCGGCTCGCGATTGCAAGCGCCAATGCGTTGTTGGCGGTGCTGCCAAGGAAAGAGTAGATTATGAGCATGTCCGCGAACACAACTATTTTTGGCTTTTTGCCGAACTTCATAAACTCCTTCACTTTTTCTGAAATCTCGCGCCTCACGGGGATCTGCTCGCCTTCCCAGTCAGGGATTGCAAGCACGTAGGACGGCGAGCGCTCAACAATCACCTTGTCCTCCTCGATGCTGAGCACGCGCCAGGGCGTGCCGCGGGTGATGAAGACATCGCCCTCATTGAGCGAAAGCACGAAGCGCTCATCAAGATAGCCGATTGTGCCGCCCTTGAAATTCATGGGATACTTCACGCTTGAGGGGATTGTGCTGATGCGGGTGAAATAGAACTCGCGGGTGCGCAGCGTCTTGCGGATCGTTTTTCCGTCGTAGAATATGACATTGTAGCGGTGCAGCTCTGAAAGCAGCAGGCGGAAATCATCGAATGGGATTTTTGAGTAGACAGGTGTCTTCTGCACCAGGGACGCGTAGAGCCCGTCCTCATCGGCATTCCTTTTCGCAAGAAGCTCGCCGGCCACCGCATGGCCGAGCACATCAAGCGCGGGATAGATTATTTCGTCATCCTCAAGATGCGCATTCTTGGCGCGCGCGCATATCACTTCCGCCTCTGAAAAGTCAAACTCATTGTGCGCGATTACGATTCCGTGGGGTGCGCCGCCGAACGCATGGCCGCTCCTTCCCACACGCTGGATACCCTTGCGCACCTGCTTTGGCGAGCCGATGTGTATCACAAGGCTGACGTCGCCTATGTCGATGCCGAGCTCGAGCGAGGATGTGCACACGAGCCCCCTGATGCGGTTCTGCTTGAAGTCGTCCTCGATTGATTCGCGCTCCTCCTTTGAGAGCGAGCCGTGGTGGACGCTCACGCTTGCCTTATCCGCAATGAGGCGCGAGCCCACAAGCTCCGCCATGTAGCGCGTGTTGGTGAATATGAGCGTCTTGTTGCCCTCGAGATTTTTCTTAATAACATCGCACATGAAATCAAGGCGCGCCCCCTCGTTGTGGCCCTTTGCGCGCACAACCTCTATCACGGCCTGCTTTTTTCCCGTGTCCTGAGCGAGAACCCAATCCTCCTTGAGCGCGAATCGTGCTGCATCTTTTGGATTTGTTAGAGTGGCGCTGATTGCAACCGTCTGGAAGTCGGAAAGCTCGCGGAGGCGCGTGAGCGCTAGGGAGAGCTGTGCGCCCCTCTTGCTGCCGATGAGCTCGTGCAGTTCGTCAACGATTACATAGCGCAGGTTGCCAAGGTGGGCGCGGAACGAGTCGGCGCACAGCATTGCCTGAAGAGTTTCTGGAGTGGTGATGAAGATGTGCGCGGGATGCCTGGCCTGGAATGTGCGCTCCGCCCGGCTTGTGTCGCCGTGCCTTATGGAAACGCGCAGCCCCAATTCCTTGGACCAGGAGCGCAGGCGCTCAATCATGTCGCGGTTGAGCGAGCGCATCGGTGTAATATATAATAGCGCAATCGGAGTGGCTGTGGGGGCAGAGATTGGTTTATCTGCCTGCTCATGGGAAGCAGAGGCGGGCTTGCCTGCTTGTCCATGATGCGGTGCAGTGCCGTTTCCTGCCGTGCATATCATGTCCAGAATTGGGAGGAAGGCTGCCTCGGTTTTCCCCGAGCCCGTGGGCGCTATAAGGAGCGCATCTTTTCCCAAAGCGATAATGGGGATTGCCTTTTCCTGGATAGGCGTGTAGGAATTGAACCTTTTCCTGAACAATGAGCCTAGTTTTTCAGAGAGCATCGCTGAAATATTAGGCAGGTTTCCAGTTTAAAACCTTTTGACTTTTGATTGCCCGCCTATGCTTTGCCGATGGGTTAAAATACCTTTGTATCTCTAAGATAACTGATTCATTGGTGATCAAATGGCCGGTAAAGACATAGAAATGAACGGCATGACGCTGTTTGCGCTTATTCTCGCACTTGTGGTTGGATTGGGTGTAGGGTACTATCTGTATTCCATGCTCAACCCTGCTGCATTAGGAAGTGTGGATAACACGTGCAGCATCGGCGCAGCAACATTCACTCCCGATATGAACAAGATCGGTGAGATTGGCTCAACTTTCCAGGACATCGTCTTTTTGCAGACCGGTGCGCAGCACACTGTCCAATACCTGAATTACAGCCTTGAGGGCGACCTCGTAGCGCTGGATTTCGTGGTTGACGGAAGCTACCCGCAGACGCTTTATGTCACGAAGGACATGAATTACCTCCTGCAGCAGCCGACCAGCTTCGCTGACCTGAAGAAGCAGGTTGCGGATGCAAAGACGCAGGCGGCGGCAGATTTGGAAGCAGCCAACAAGCCAGCCGTGAAGAGCGACAAGCCACAGGTATTGCTTTTCGTCATGGCCTTCTGCCCATACGGAAACATTGCGGAGAACGCGTTCTACGATGTGGTGGCGCTCCTGAGCGACAAGATGGCGTTTGAGCCTGTATACATAATCTCCGGCTCCAACGGCAACTACCAGTCACTGCACGGCCCGACAGAGCTCAACCAGGACGTAAGGGAGAAGATTGTCTACAACACCTACGGCGCAAAGAAGTGGATGGCTTTCACCTTTGATGTGAATGCCAACTGCACCGTACAGAATGCGGACACCTGCTGGAAGCCTGCGGCCGAGAGGCACGGCATCAACACGACCATGGTGGAAGACAAGTTCGCAACGGACTTCAACACCATCGTTGAGGCCGAGATTGCCAAATCCACGCAGTACAACGTGCAGGGCTCCCCGACGATCATCATGAACGGCAAGGAGTACTCGAGCGGCACGAGGAGTTCCGAGGCATTCAAGCAGTTTGTGTGCAGCGGCTTCAACACCGCGCCTGGCGAGTGCAGCACAACCCTCTCAGCAACCGAGGGCACTGCAACCGGCTCCTGCGGTTAAGCAGTATCTCTTTTTTCTTTTCTATTTATTTTCTGTTTTTGCATTCAAACGGTTTTTATTAGTTCCCTGGTCTAACTTCCTCCAGATGAGATTTTACCTTGAGACCTACGGGTGCACACTCAACCAGCACGATTCGGAGCTAATGAGGGAGATTTTGCTGAAAAAGGGCAATGTGGAAACTGATGAGAAGAGCGCTGACGTTATCATTGTGAACACCTGCGGTGTCAAGGATGCGACAGAGAAGAGGATTGTGCAGAGATTGAGAGGAATAGGGAAGCCGCTGGTTGTGGGAGGATGCATCGCGAGCGCCGATGAGAAATTGGTGAGGAGGTTTGCGCCCCATGCCACTATTATCGGGACGAGAAGCGTTGCTGAGATTGGAAATGCCATTAAGGATGCAATGCTGAAGGGCAAAGGCGATTACACAAATGCCAATGCTGAAGACAAAGACAAATTATCCTATTCATTTATTCCCCCCATTGCAAGCGTTGCAATATCAGATGGGTGCACGAGCGCGTGCACATACTGCTTCACAAAACTGGCAAGACCTGGGCTGAAGAGCATGAGGAGCGGCGAGGTGCTCAAAAGAATTAAGATGGCGGAGGAGGCGGGAGTGAGGGAGCTGCGCCTTACGTCGCAGGATATGGGCGCCTATGGGCTGGAGAGGGGAACTAATCTGAAGA
>CAILAH010000008.1 GCA_903832205.1 uncultured Microcaldota archaeon
GCAGGCGCGCGTAATCATCCGGCCTCACGCCCCTGAAATCATTCAGGTTGAAGATAATGCCCGCATCTACGATCATCTTCACGATATCGTTATTCCCCATTTCCAGTGCATGGATAAGCGCCGTCTTGCCCTGGTCATCCTTCCCGTTAATATGCTTATTATCCTGGAGAAGGAGCTTCAGGGCATCAAGATTTTGCGCAGTCACGGCCTTGATAATTCTCGTATGCGAATCGCCCTGGTTCATTATGTCGATTATTTCATTCTTCTGGTTTGTTTCCGCCATAACGACGGGGTCCTCCGCATTTTTAGGAGCCACTTTCTCTTCAGCAATCTCTCCAGGCTTGTGGCCCAGAATCCCATCTTGCGAATATCTGTCCAAAATGGGGTCAAGCTTTTTTAGGGGCTTCTTTGCACCATTGCTTTTCTTTACTGCATCTTCCTTCTTTTCAGCATTAGCCTTTTTTTCCTCAACGCCCTTTTTCGTATCAGTTGCATCTGCCATAAACACTCACTCATTTTTCTTCTTCGTCTTGTTATAGTCGTCCCACAGCCTATATACTATATGAGCATTCCCATTTCCAAGCTTCGCGAGTGTCTCCATTCTTCCCATAAACCCGATGTGTGCCGCAACCGTGTTATCAAAAAACTCTATGTGCCTCTGCTCAACATTCCCCCTTCCCTCAAGATAACTGATAACGGCATCGGTTGCCTCATACTCGTTCTTTGCAAATTTCTTTTCATGCTTGACTCCTACACGGGCCAATAGGGGCAATGTGGTTGCCCCGAACAGAAAGCTGCCTGCAATAACATAAGCAGGTGTAGAGCTGGTTGCAATCAGCGAAACCAAGCCGCCGAAGATAGTGCACAATAAGCCCCCCAAGCCCGATGTAATTAGATACAATCTATAATCAATTCCTATGGCAGGCTTATTCATATCATTTGAAACGTATTCCTTAATCTCCTCCAGCTTTAATTCGACCGTCCTCTCCCTTATCATTTCCGCCGTGTCCGGCTGGTTAAGCGCCATTGCAAACTCCCTCGCGGAGAGGCCGTTGAACATGCAATAATCCGGGTCTGCACCTTTCTCAAGGAGCAATTTCACCATATCCTTATGCCCCAGCTCAATCGCATATATGAGAGGCGTTTTCCTAAGGACATCCCACTGGTCAACTGCTGCGCCCCGCCCGATTGCATCCCTTACGACAATTTCGTTATTTGTCTTCACTGCAGCGTGGAGCCTTTCATTAATATTCCCAATAGCCATGAGCATGTGCGTCTCCTCGCTGTCCTCCTTCTTCTCCACCTTTGGCTCAACCTTTGGCAATTTAAATGGCTCGCGCGCCTTAACATCAAGAGCCGCAGGGGTGCATCCAAGAATCCCTTCCTGCATAACCTTTCCTAAGAATGGGTCAACGGGCTTTTTCCTTGCTGCCTTCTCACAACTAATCCCAGTTGTTGCATTCTCCGCTCCAACTTTCCCATTCTCAGCCTGGGACTTAACACTGACCATATGCAATACTTCGGAAATCCCGGATTTTTAAACGTTCCGACTCATACTTGTTCACCCTGACGCACCAATTATAATAAGATGCACACTGGAAACCCACTCCCGTTTCCTTTTAATATATGGTAAACCAATTCTATTCTATCATGGCAAAGCTAGGCACAGTAATCTCAATGATAGATTCGCCCAATACTACTAAATTCGCATTCGTAATCAATGATGTTGCGGTGAGCCTCGTGCGCAAGGGCCAATTTATAGAGGTGCAGCACGAATCGGGCAAGCTTATTGCCGTTGTCAACGACATATTCCGCTCCAACAGGTATTTTGAGCGCGCGGAAAGTGTCGCCGAATATGAGCGCGCAGGCATGCTCTCCTCGCATTTTCCAGTCAATGAATGGAGCTACACAATCGCCGAGTGCCGCATAATGGGCATTTACGACGGGAAGCTTCTGCACAGGTGCTCGTTCCCGCCCGCCCCCGGTTCGGATGTATCCACAATTGATGAGGCCATGCTCGCAACCTATCTCGGGTTCAAGCAGAACGGGCTCAACATAGGAAAGCTGCTCAACCACGATGTTGACGTGAAGCTGGGCCTCTCAAAATTATTCCAGAAGCACATTGCAATCCTCGCAATGTCAGGCGCGGGAAAATCCTATTTGATGAGCGTTCTCCTCGAAGAGCTTCTTGAGCGCCCCGCAGAGCACGGGCGCATCGGCGTCATCGTCCTTGACATTCACGGCGAATATGCGAACATGCGCGCCAACCACTCATTCTCCGACCGCATCACGGTTTATGACGCTTCCAAGATGCACATCAGCACCAAGAATGCGCAGCCCGAGATGTTCCCGTTCTTCTACCAGCTCAGCGGCCCGCAGAAGAGGATGCTCAACTCAACGTTCTATGAGCACAGGCGCCAGGCCATTAACGAGCACAAGTTCTTCTCCATAAAGGATTTGATGATTGACATTTCAGGGGTGGATGACAAGAAATCCATCTCCACGCGCGACACATTGCTCGACCATCTCGACTCATTGCACAAGCTGAAGCTCTTCGGAAAGGTGGACGACCCGTCAGTCAGTTCCATCGTGAAGCCGGGGCACATAAGCATAATCTCATTCAAGGAAATCGACGGCGAGAAAAAGAAACAGCTCATAGTCGCCTACCTGGCCCGCCGCCTGTTCAATGCGGTGAAGAAGGGAAAAATCCCGCCGTTCCTGCTTGTCGTTGAGGAGGCGCACAATTTCGCAGCGGAGGGCGTGAAACGCGATGAGATGCTTTCCAAGCGCGAGATTGAGCGCATAGCCCGTGAGGGAAGGAAGTTCGGCGCATCGCTCTGCCTCATAACGCAGAGGCCCGTGCGCCTGAGCACCACCGCGCTTTCGCAGTGCAACACTCACATAATCCTCCGCGTCTCAAATCCCTATGACATAAAGCACATAGGCGAGAGCAGCGAGGGGATTGACAGCCATATGCTCGGCAGCATCACCTCGCTAAAAACCGGGGAAGCGCTCATTGTGGGCGAAGCGGTTGTGCAGCCCATTTTCGTCCGCGTAAGAAAGAGAAAGCACGACTTCCACACCGACGGCGTGGACCTGGAAACGCTCGCTAAGGAATTCGAGAAAAAGCAAACGCAGAAGAAAGAGGATGTTGAGGCGTTCTTGTAAGTGCAGGTGCAATATGAAAGGGGATGTTGAGGCGTTCCTCTAAACCTTATTCTGAAACAATTGCTGTGCATAATCCATCCAAACAGGAGCATCTGATAATATCGCTGCCTGCATAAAATGAGCTGCAGTCACAGTCGGCATTCTTGTTGCATTGGGGGATCTGATTTAATGCGTCTTGTTCTGTCTTATATGGGCCAACACACGCTACCTTACATTCACTTTCAACACATTTTGATTCGAAGGGACAGCTGGAGCGGATTAAATAGTCCCAGGGAGTTTTGCAATCCGTGTCAACGGCACAACTTTCACCCACACTGGCCTTTGAAAAGCCTTCGACATATCCGTTTGTATAGCCAGAATCATAGGAAACTATGCCGACAACAACCATCATGATAAGGGCAGCAAAAACGCCTCCAAAAATTAGCAACTTATTTTTCATGGCCATGCATATAGATTAGATACAAAACTAATAAAGTATGCGTTGAATCGGCTTGTTAGTAATTTCCTGTCTGTGTCTGCAGGTACATCTCAATGGCAGGCAGGTGGGGCGTGAAGAATTTCTTCCTCTCCTTCTTGAGCATCTTTGCCAGCTCCTCAACGCTCACCCATTTCGGGTCTTTCGCCTCCTCCTTGTCCGCGATCAGCGTGCCTTCCTCAGCCTCGCACACGAAAAATATGCCCATGAAATAAATGGGCTTGGTCATCTGCGTGCAGCAGAATGGCGAGAACCCGAACGCCGAATCACCATCAATATTGCTCACATCATCAGTAACCCTCAGGTTGATGATGCGCTTCACATCCAGGTTCGTCTCCTCCTTCACTTCCCTCTTGAGCGCATCATAGACGTTCTCTCCGGACTCGATTGCACCGCCGGGCAGCTCGTAGAGGCCTGAATACTTTGGGCTCACGCTAAACTTCCACCTGGTCTGTAGCAAAATGTGCTTCTTTCCGTCGATATTCTTCTCAATGATTCCCGCAACAAACGGTATTGGATACTGCGCCATCTTGTGCCCCACCCTAATCCTATCTTTGCTCCATAATTTTATAGCAAAACACCTTATTGATGAACTCTTATATGTGTTGCGCAGAAACGGAAGGTTTCTGGCATGTCAAAATCCCATGAATTTTGCACATTTGCTAGCTAGCAAATTCGCAATTTGCTATAAAATCATTTGTGCTAAAGTAATTCCAATGCACACCATGAGGCTGCCCCCAGAGCAGCTTTCCGAATTCATGCAGCTGTTCCCGGGCAAGCATCGCATCAAGACTGCTAGCGAGTACGAGTTCGGCAGGTACAACGTGGACGGCACGCTCATTGTTGTCTACAGCAGCGGCAAGGTCGTATTCTCGGAAGAGCCAAAAGGCACGCTTCGTGACCAAATTTTGGAATTCATGATTTCCAGGGACGGATTTGAGGGGCCCGTAATAGGTTCGGATGAGGCGGGAAAGGGCGAGCTACTGGGCCCCATGGTCGTTGCAGCCGTATTGCTGCAGACGCCAGAGGAGCGCGCACTCGCAAAATTCTACGGGGCAATGGACAGCAAGGAGCTCTCAGACAAGCAGCTCGTAGATGTCTCGGAAAAAGTGCGCGCGTTCTCAAATTCCATTCGCATGATTTCACCGCCTGATTTCAACGTGCAGTTCCATGGCGGCAATTTGAACGTGATTCTCGCGAACATGCACCTCTCCGCAATCGAGCATCTTCTTAAGGAAGCCGACCCATCGAAAAAGTGCACCATTATAATTGACAAGTTCGGGAGCAAGAAGCACGACCTTGAGCTTGAGGCAAAGCTGCGTTCAATGAAACCGAACATTGAAATCATAATTACAACCAAGGGCGAGAGGTTCGAGACTGTCGCCGCGGCAAGCATAATCGCAAAGAACGAATATGAGGAGTGGCTTGACGGCTATGTCGTTACAACAAAGCTTATGATTAGGAAGATGGCCTGGGACAAAATCGCAGAGCACAAGAAAAAGAGCGAGTTCTGCAAGGTCAGCTATCTAGCTACGATGCAGAGGAACGAAAAGAAATGAAATAAATAGGATGAACGAAAAAAGAAATGACGCTGGTGTTCCAATGTCAGAAAACAAGTTTGATTTCAAGGTCGGCGGTTCGGTCATACTTAAGGTGAGGCGCGCGGGCGGCATCCACCAGAGGATTGTTTTCCGCATGCTTGCCGTGCCATCCGCGGCAGGGCCATACAAGCTGCTTGATTCCGAGAGGCAGATACCAATTCATGAATTATCAATCGTTGCTGAAGAGACTGGCCTTCCAGTCCGCGCAAAAGGGATTCCCGTATTCCCGAGAGGCAAGGCGTCCAAGGATTTCTTGATTTAATTTCCATTCTCCAAAACAGGCGTAGAGCGGTTCCTTCCAATAATATTTAAATAGTTTTACCATGTATAATTATACGTGGTATAATGAAATCTGCAATAATCTCAGGAAGGCTCAAGAAAGTTGGCAATTCAATATCTATAATCATTCCAGCGTCAGTACGAAAGAGGCTGGGATTAGTGGAAAACCAGCAAGTTACCATAGAAATAAAGAAAAAGAAGAAAGAGCTAGATATATTCGGAATGTGCGGGGGCAAATACTTTGAGTTCACAGAGGAGGACAGATTGGATGCCAGATACTAGGCTATTGCTGGATACATCGGCACTATCCGAAGAATTGTTTGGTAGTGAAACCGGCGAGCGGATAAGGCAGGAGATAATCGGCAAGGTTAAGATAGTGCCCTCAATTGTAATTGCAGAGCTTGCAAGTTTTCTCATAAGAAAAGGGATTGACCCGAAAAACGTGATCAAGAGAATATTTGAGTCCTGCGAGATTATTGACACGACCTCTGACATTGCAGTTCCTGCTGGCTATTTGCACGCCTCACTAAGGAAAATTGTGCCAAACATTTCTCTCATGGATTGCATAATCATGGAGCACGCAAGAAAGGAGAATGCCACAATCATTACGCTCGATTCGCATTTCAGCCACTACAAGCATTCAAAAATTTTCAGAAAACCAAAGTAATAAATTTACATGAAATCCTTGAGCGTTCCCGTAAGCTTCCTAGGCCCGGCAGTGCCCCCTTCCTTTTCGTTCTTCATCTTATCAATAATCCTCTTCATGCTCTTCTCCTTTTTCTGCGATGCATTATAGGACGCCTCATCCCTTGTATTTTTGGTAATGAGTATTCTCACAAAACCCTTCTTTGCCCTTCCCGCCCTTCCCCTTCGTTGTATGCTCCTGATTTCGCTGGGGATTGGCTCATAGAATATCACATAATCCACCGATGGGATATCCAGGCCCTCCTCGCCGATTGAGCTCGCAATGAGTATGTCAAACTCATTATTCCTGAACTGCTCGATTATCTCCAATTGCTGTTTCCTGGTGAAGCCTTTCCTCTGCCCCATGAATCTGCTGCACCTGAACCCGAACAATGAAAGCGTCTTCTCCAAATATTCAATCTGCGCAGTGTACTGCGAAAACACAATATACTTGGCGGTCTTGTCTGCCTCAATCAAGTCAATGAGCTTCTGCATCTTTGGATGAATTACCTTATGCAGCTTGACGAATTCCACAATCTCATGCAGCCGCCCGTCCTTCGCAAGCAGTTGCGCGCCCTTTGTCTCCCTGGTCTTCAAATTATCAACATAGGTGAGGAACGCATCCATGCTCTGCGCCTCGAGCATCTCGTGCGCAAAATCCAGGTTTATGGCTGCGCTCAAGTATTTCATCGCATGATATTTGCTCTTTATCCTGCTCCTCATCATCGACTGCTGCGCCATTATCATGGCCTTCCTGCTTTTTGCATACACCGAAAACCCGTAATGCCTTACCATGTTCAGGTACCAGTCAACCAGCTCGCCAAGCTTTTTCTTTATCTCAATATACTCCTGCCTCTCATCAACTGAAATCCATTCAACGTCCATCTCCTTAACGTAGGGCTTCACGTCCTCGTCCTCGTGGTCCCTGCTCTCAATATTGACAATCCCGAGCGTATTCCTGATCTCCTCAATCTTCGCCCTCTTCCCGCCGGGAGATGCGGTCAATCCCAAAATCATGGAGCACAATTTGAACTGCTGCGCAACCTCTGCGTATGCATATTTCCCGATTGCCCTGTGCACCTCATCAAAAATAACAAGTGAAAACCTGCTCCTGTCTATTATCTTCAAATCGCTCTCCACCGTTTGCGGTGTTGCTATTATAATAGAGTGCTGCTTCCAGAGGTTCTTCCTCTCAGTCTTGCTTATCTCGCCAGTGATTGCGATTGCATCCGCGCCAGGTAGCATCTCCTGTATGGTTTTCAGGTGCTGGTTCACGAGGGGCTTGGTGGGCGCAAGGAACAGGATAGCGCCCTCATGCATCTTCTTTTCCATCACTAAAACGGCTATTAGCGTCTTCCCCATGCCCGTTGGGAGCACCACAAGCGTGTTTCCGTGGCGTAAGGCGCTCTCAGCTATCTCCGTTTGGTATTTGCGCGGCTCTATGCCCTCCCTGAGTGCCATCAAGCTTTATAAGGTTCTAGCACATTATTAAACCTAGAAGGTGGTTGAATGTCTGAAATTCCGAGAGCTCCCATTGAAAGGCTTGTAAAGCGTGCGGGCGCCGAGCGCGTGAGCGATGGCGCGGTCGATGCGATGATTGACACACTCGAGGAGGAGGCAATCAAGATTGCAACAAGGGCGATCAAGCTCGCAAGGCACGCGGGAAGAAAAACAGTCGTTGAAGAGGACATTAAACTTGCAAGGGCATAGGCCATGAAGCTTAATCCCATTCTCATTTTAGTCTCTCTTATTCTCCTGTTTGGCTGCACCCAGCAGTATCTTGTACCTACAGAAAATCCCTATTATGTGGAATACATAAAGTATCGTACCATCTCAAACGACTCGTATAATCAGGGAAGTGTTTATTTCAATCAAGGCAACTATGATGCGGCATTCAATGAAAATCAGCTCGCAAAGGAAGCGCTCATTAATGCGACCTATTCTCTTAGTGAGTTTTGTAATTATCTGAAGGGCCATCCGGACCAATATTCGCAGGAAGATATCCAATATTCTGTGAAATTCTGCGATGCATCCCTATCGAACTATAACGAGTGCTGGCCTTACGTATTCGCGCGTGGCGATTCAGTGTTGCTGTATGCGAAGAATAGAAGTGCAGATACATGCAATATGATGGTGTCCACAATGAGGACAGCTGACACCAAGTGTTCACGCGTATTCTCAGAACATGAAGAGATTCTTGGAAAATGGGAACCCTATGATTACGACCTATATGTGCTGACAGCGAGCTGCCCGGAATTCGTTCCAAGCAATCCTGTAGAGAACCTCACAGTTCCAGAGCCGCAGCCCTTCGGGATGAATTATTCTTTCATAATAGAGAACGCGTACACAGGAAAGAATCTCTCCGCGCACGAGGTTGTAAATGAGACGGGAATTTACATTTACTTCGACGATCCCCTCCCCAAGTTTGGCGACAGCGTCCCCGTTGAGTCCTACGAGACCAACCTCTATTCCCTTGAGCGCAACGAGGCGAACCATCTCCTAATATCAGTTGCCAACAGGAGCTATGCGCTCTCCTGCTTTGACTATAACACAATCTCAAAGAATTCCATGGTGTGCCTTGCTGAAGAGAAACGTCATGTATATCTGAACGTTTACGGCTGCGATGAGCAGGGATGGTTCAATTCCAGCGATTCAAATTACATATTCACAAGCGACGGCAGGTACGGGCTCTCAGGATACGGCGGCAGTGTTGACAACTACGATTACATTGCAATGTGCAAAATCCTCTCGAGCGATGCGTGTGGCTATGAGTCCAAGCACAGGGTTGGCAGCAACACCTATCTTCCCGGCGGCGACATCTTCCACGTGTGGGTTTACGCTCCCGGCTATACGCTCTGCGCCTCCTGGGCGGAGGTCTCGCTCTTCACCAATGAGGTTGTGCTGGAAAACGCCGATGGCGTGGTGCTGGATTGGAATGCAACCACTAAAAACCAGAGGCTGAAATCCATCTTTATTCCTGCTAACACATCTGCATTCGAAGAATTCGTTCAGAATTAGTTTTTTACCATCTTATATTCAAACTGCGGTTCTATCTCCTTTACGTATGCAAAGTGCTTATCTTTTGTAAGCAGGCACAATTTGCGCAATATTACCATGCTCGCAATCAGCACATCGGGGGCAGGGATAGGTTTTCCGATTTTATAGAGGCCCGCCGAAAGCTCCACCGCTTTTGCAATATCCTCATTTGTAGGCCATAGTATTTCAAAATCCTGCTCTAGCACGCTGGGGTATTCAATTGCCGTGAATACTGTCACGACCCCGTGATCCCTCTCTATGGCTACGCTCGTGTCAAGGATTTGTGCTCTTTCCATTCTTCCTTCACCATCCTTTTGTAGAGTGCCTTTGCCCTGGAGGGCGGGATGCTCTTCAGCGCCGCCCTTGTCTCGGGGTTTAGCATGCCAAGCAGCTCGGCAGAAGTGGTCTTGCCCTTGGTGCTCTTGAGATAGCCCATAATGCTTGCGCGTGCAATCTCCGACCACTTTATCTCTGGGCGTTTTTTCATCTCCTCGTAGACTGAATCAGGGATGCTTAGTGTAATATGTGCCATATGTATATTATGTATAATATGTATTATAAACCTTTCGGAGCCCAGTTTCCACTAATTCCTTTTGACTGCAGAATTCAGAATGATCAGAGCCTATTAATTATAGCAGGCAGTTCCCTCAAGTCTTTAATCTCCTTGTCGGATTTTCCCTTCTGTTTTATCGGAATTGCTCTAAAGGAACATTTATATTCGGCGGCTCCCATATTCATATATGGCAAAGCCGATTGAGTATGTCACCGAGCTTAATGAGAAGCGGACACGTGAATTCCTCTCAGTCATACTTAATCCAAGAAAGAATCCCGAGAGAGATATCCTGATTGAGAAGGCGAAGAAGCTTAATATTGAAGTGCGTGATTAGGCGGTGATTGCACGCCAAAACTCTACGGCGATGAAAATACCTTTATTTCGTCCCTCAAGGATGAGCATCAATCCCCGGTATCCAGCTTTAGCTGCAGAAGTGGGGAACAGGAGGGGTTCCTCAAAGAGGATGCATATGATTATCAAGGCCTTTATCTTGGCAGGACCTATCTGCTTTTCAGGAAATCAGATAACAAGCTAATCTCTTACATAACACTAGGCATGGGTGCAATCAAGACCGCCAACGTTTCTGATTTACATGCAGGGGGCTTCACAATTATCCAAGGCCTTTTCCGCAGCAGTTTCCCGGGCTCAAGATTGGGCAGCTGGCCACCGATATTTCTGAAGAGGGCAAAGGTGCAGGGACACTCCTGGCTGAATTCGCAATAAGGAAAGCGCTTGACATATCCAGGGAAATAGGATGTGCGTACGTGCTTGTTGACTCAGTTTCGGATAAGATAGGATGGTACAAAAAGCTCGGTTTCCAAACCGTTTACTCCGACTATAAGGAAAAGGATTCAGTTCCTATGTATTTTGACCTGCACAAGTAATCACTTGTTCAGAGTTTTTCAATTATGTTGGGCAGCTCCCTCAAATCCTTAATCTCCTTGTCAGATTTTCCCTTCTCCTTTGCGTACTTGCCCCTCTTCACCCTTATTCCGTACATTCCCGCCTGCATAGCGGGAATAATGTCCTTATCGGGCCTGTCGCCCACCATCATGCACTCCTTCCCTTTTAGCTTCTCGCTCTTGAGGATCTTCTCGTAAAACGTCCTGTCCTTCTTCTTCGTGACGTGCACCTTGTCAAAGTACATGTCCAATCCCAGCCTCAGCAATTTGTCCCATTGCTTTATCTCAACGCCCTCGGAAGCGACGTGCAGGCAGTGGCCCATATCGCGCAGCCTCATCAGCACCACTGGCACTTCGGGGTATGGTGCCATCGCATTCTTCGTATTATGATATGCCATAATCCCCGCCGCAACAATCTTCGTGTCCCTCTTCCCGTTAATCCTTTTCACCAGCAAATCGAAATGCCCGGTGAAGTTCGAGCCTTTTTCCTTGAGTATTGCCTGCAGCTCCCTCAGCGCCCTCTTGAAATCGCACCTCAATCCCTTTGATATCATCGCATTTATCGCATTCTCATCGGCCCTCTCCAGGAAATGGCTGGTGGGAAAAAGCGTATTGTCAATGTCAAAGAAGATGTGCTTGCGGGGCATGGAAGTATATCGTGAAAAAGTTTCTTAAATGTCTTAATGGCTATCCCTATCCTCGCGTAAGCTCCTTACTATGTTCTTCATTCCCATTTTCTTTACTGCCTGTGATGCGGCCTCCAGATCCTCTTCGCTAATTGCATTCTTTTTAGCCACACGGCTATATTGTGGAAAAGTCTCTTAAATGTCTTTCTAGACTCTCTCACTATCATATAGAATAAAATGCGGTAATTTATCTAGACCGATATAATTGAACATCTTATAATTAGCTCTGCGCGCAGTAGGTGAAAGCACTCTCTTTTTCAAATAGTCCTTGGGCACAAACGGATAGAACAAAATCGTTTGATAGGACTTGCCCTTATGATTCCATTTGAAGTTTACAATAAGCGGTGGCACCATGTGGCCAGATTTCAGAACTTTTTCAATAATATCCCAGCCAGCGCCGAAAACCTCGCCTTTGGGCTTCGCATTGTTTGTCTTGACTTGAGCCCTGAAAGAGCAGGCAGTACATTGGATATCAAATAGCGGATAATTCTTTGGTAAGCCCATCAACTTCTTGCCACAATTAGGGCATTTAACAAGGGTGATAACCTCCTGTTCGCCAATTGCTCCTTCATCCTTACTCTTGCTCACAAAACTATTGATCAAGAAAAGATCATAAACCTGATCTTATCTGGTTAAATACTCCTCTCCTTCAGCCGTCAAAACTCGTTGGAACCTTTAAAAATCTAACCTTTTTAAAATAGCATACTGAGACGGGTTAACCCAATCGAAGCTATTCATAGGCTATTTGAGTTTCGAGTGAAAATCATAGACGAAGGATGGCTATAACAACCCTCTCTATTTGTGAGTATATTTGAAAAAAAAAGGTGAATGATGATGGCGGAATGCAATGATATGAGATGTCCCGTTCACGGCACTCTCAGCACTTACGGCCTTGAGGTCACAGGTACTGTGGTGAGCAACAAGGCGAGGAGAACCGTAGTGGTTGAGCGCGAATACACAACGCTTGTGAGTAAGTATGAACGGTTTGCGAAGAAGCGCTCCAAGCTGCACGCGCACCTTCCCGAATGCATGAGCGTTGCGCTCGGCGATCTGGTGAGGCTGAAGCAGTGCAGGCGCCTGAGCAAGACCAAGCACTGGGTCGTGCTGGCGAAGGACAAGCAGTAAATAAAACATTCAAAAAAAAAGGTGAGCGACAATGAAAGGATTAACAAGTTCAGTCACCAAGGCGTTGCCCGTTGGCGCGCGGCTGGTATGCGATGACAACAGCGGCGCAAAGGTGGTACAGATAATCGGTGTTATCAGGTACAGGGCATCCAAGTCCACCTATCCCGCTGCAGGCGTGTGCGACATCATAATCGTCTCGGTAAAGAAGGGAAACCCGAAGATGAGAAAGAAGATTGAGCGCGCCACCGTGATAAGGCAGAAGAAGGAATACAGGCGTGCGAACGGCGTGCACATCGCATTCGAGGACAACGCTGCCGTGCTCATTGATGAGGGCGGCCTGCCGAAAGGCAGTGAGATTAAGGGCGCCATCGCAAGGGAAGTTGCGGAGAGGTACCCCAAGGTTGCGGCCATTGCTGCAGCGGTGATTTAGATGGTTACATCCAAGAGCAGAAAGCAGAGGAAGTACCAGGCGACCGCGCCACTGCACAGGAAGCAGGACATGGTGAGCGCGCACCTCTCGAAAGATCTCAAGAAAAGCGTCAACAAGCGCTCGCTGCGCGTGAAGAAGGGATATGTGGTCAAGGTGCAGCGCGGCGACCTGAAGGGCAAGGAAGGCAAGGTGACAAACGTTTACCTCAAGCTGAAGAAGGTCACGGTGGAAGGATTGATGTCGAAGAAGCTGGACGGCAAGGAAAAGCCGATCCTCATTGACCCGTCAAACCTGCTGATCACGAAGCTTGAAACACAGGCGCCCAGGGCGTCTAAATAAAAAGGTGTGAATGATGGCAAAGCATGGAAACAGTCATAAGCTAAAACGCTTGAATGCCTCTGGCAGGATGTCGATTGCCAAGAAAAAGGAAGTGTGGCTGATGAAGCCCTCGCCAGGCGCGCACAAGACCAATGACAGCATCGCGCTGGCAATCGTCCTCCGCGATATGTTCGGCCTTGCGGCCCGCTCGAAAGAGGCGATTAAGCTGTGCAAGGACGGCAGGGTGAAGGTTGACGGCAGGGTCGTGAAGGACCCCAGGTTCCCCATCGGCTTTATGGACGTGGTGGAGCTCCCTGAAATCAGCATTACCTATTACATGGATTTGGACGGCCTGGGCAGGCTTACGCCGAAGAGGGAGGGCAGGAATTTCAAGCTGCTCAAGGTCATGGGAAAGACCGCCTTGAGGGGCGGCAAGCAGCAGCTCTCGCTGAGCGACGGCAGGACTTTGGTCTCGGCAGAAAAGTGCAAGGTCGGCGACACGCTCAAGATGTCAATCCCCGAATTCAAGGTAGTCGGCCAATTTCCGCTCAAGGCAGGTGCCAAGTGCGTAATCCTCTCAGGAAAAAATGCGGGAACGCACTGCACGCTCCAATCAATAACGCCGGGTACGGTGGGCGCAAGGGCAATGGCGTCGGTGAAAACCGATGCGGGCGAGGAGATAAAGACGGTGCTCCACTACATGTACGCGATCGGCTAAACGGAGGTTATGATGATTATGGCAGCAATGAGAAATATTCGCATAGACAAGGTGGTCGTGAACATCGGCACCGGCAAGCCCGGAGAGCCGCTGGACAACGCGGTCACCTTGATTGAGCGGCTGACCGGCAAGAAGGCGGTGCGCACGGTATCGCGCATAAGGAACCCGACCTGGGGCCTGAGGAAAGGCCTCCCCATCGGCACCAAGGTCACGCTGCGGGGCAAGGCCGCGGAGATATTCCTAAAGAAGGCATTCGAGGCTGCGGGCAATAACCTGCGCACCTCATCCTTCGATGGCAAGGGCAACTTCGCATTTGGCGTGGGTGAGTACATCGACTTTCCCGGCGCGAAGTATGACCCGAAGATAGGCATGCTCGGATTCGATGTATGCGTCGCCTTGAAGAGGCCCGGTTACAGGGTCTCCAAGAGGAAGATAGGCGCATCGGTGATCGGCAAGAAGCACATAATACAGGATGCGGAGGCGCAGGAATTCGTCGCCAAGGCATTCGGCGTAGAAATGCTTGGCGGCTTGGAAGCAGAATAATTGGTGATGTGATGAATGAAAAGGAAGAGAAAAAATACTTGTCCAAGTTCAAGGGGAAAGGAAATCGGAAGTGCAGGTTCTGCGGCACGGCCCGCGGCCTCATCCGCAAGTACAATCTCAACATTTGCAGGCGCTGCCTGCGCGACTACGGGGAGCAGATGGGCTTCCGGAAGTACTGAGGTGTTATGATGGATGTTCTAGCTCAAGGTCTTAATGTGATAAAAACGCACAAGCGCATCGGTAGGCGCAGCTGTGTGATGAGGCCATCTTCAAAGCTTCTCATGGGCGTGCTTGAGATACTCAAGCGCGCGGGCTACATTGCCTCCTATGAGGAGAAGAAGGACGGCCGCGGCAACCAGCTCGTGGTGAGCGGCATCGGCCCCATCAACGACTGCGGCGTAATCAAGCCGAGGTTCGCGGTGCAGTCAGATGACTGGATAAGGTGGGAGGAGCGCTATGTCCTTTCAAAGGACTTCGGTATCCTCATCGTGTCCACATCACAGGGGCTGATGACCAATATCGAGGCAAGGTCAAAAAGCCTTGGCGGCAGGCTCATCGCCTACGTATATTAGGGTGTTCATATGGATGACTATAATGATACTATTGATATTCCAAAAGGAGTGACAGTCACGGTGGCGCCCGAATTGCTGACGCTGAAGGGCTCCAAAGGCGAGCTTGCACTTGCATACCCGAGGAAGAAATTGGCAGTGAAGATGGAGGGCGACAAGATGAGGCTCACCGGCAGCAAGGTGTTCGTGAACACGTTCAGCGCTCATATAATGAACGCAATAACGGGCGTTACGGAAGGCCACAAGCAGATGATGAAGTTCGTTTTCGCACACTTCCCGATGAAGCTGGAAGTGAAGGGCGCGACAGTCAACATTAAGAATTTCCTTGGCGAGAAGACCGACCGCCATGCAAAAATAATTGGCAAGACCAAGGTTGTTGTGAAAGGCCAGGACGTGGAGATTGAGGGCCCGGACTTTTACGCGGTGGGACAGACGGCCGCCAACCTAAGGCAGGCGACCAAGGTCAGGGCCTGGGATGACAGGGTATTCCAGGATGGCGTTTACAAGGTGAAAACATGAAGGCCAGCAAATTACGCTCATTAAAGCTCCAGCATCCGAGATTCAAAAGGCCCAACGTTGGAAGATCCAAGAGGAGCAGGCTGGAAGACAAGTGGAGAAAGCCGCGCGGAATCGACAACAAGCAGGCCGCGCATCGCATGCCATCGGGCGCCCTGCCCAGTGTGGGGTACAAGAACATGCGCTCAATCCGCGGCATCCACCCGTCGGGCTTCAGGGAGGTCCTCGTGCGAAACCTGGGGGACATCGCAAAGCTCGCAGGAAAAAGCGAGACCACGGCAATCCGCATTGCGGCCGTGATTGGCAGGAGGAAGCGCGAACTTCTAGTGAAGAAGGCCGAAGAGCTGAAGCTCAAGGTCCTTAATTAATGGTGTTTATATGAGCATGAAAACTGTTAGGAGAATGGCGGCGAGCATACTCAAGCGCGGCGAATCCGCAGTCCGCATAAGCCCGGACAGGCTTACGGACGCATCATCCGCGCTCACACGCGACGATGTGCGCGCATTGATACTGCAGGGCGTCATTACGGTGGCGCAGAAACGCAGCACGTCCCGAGCACGCGGCAGGCACAACGATGTGCTGCGCAGGAAGGGCAGGAAAGGCCCGGGCAGCACCAAGGGCCACCCGGCGGACAAGAAGAAGAGGTGGATATCCCACGTCCGCGCGCAGCGCACCTACCTGAAGCAGGTCAAGGTGTCGCTCAAGGACGGCGCATACCGCGAAGTTTACCTTAAGGTTAAGGGAGGCATGTTCAAGTCGAGGGCACAGCTTTCGCACTACATAAATGACAACAACCTCATGAAGTGATGTTATGGGAAGAGCAACAAGAAGTACTTATAAGGTGTCGTTCAGGAGAAGGCGCGAGGGCAAGACTGACTATAAGAAGCGCCTCGCACTTCTCAAGTTCGGCGACAGGCTGGTCGCGCGCAAGACCGCGAACCGCATTATCGCACAGGTAGTCTCGTTCGATGCCAAGGGCGACAAGATAATTTCCATGGCAACATCGAGCGACCTGGTGAAGGCTGGGTTCCCGTTCGCAAAGAGCCTGCCTGCGGCATACCTTACTGGATATAAGGTGGCCAAGGACGCTCTCAAGAAAGGCGTGAAGATAGCGGTGCTTGACATGGGCAGGAGAACGCCCGTGAAGGCATCGTTCGCATTTGCAGTCCTGAAAGGCGCCATTGATGCGGGGCTTGAGGTCCCGCACGATGCGTCCGTATTCGACAACGACAGGTTCACCGGCAAGCACATTGCCGAGTATGCAAAATTGCTCAAGGAGTCCTCGCCCGAGGAGTACAAGAAAAGGTTCGCACAGTACCTGAAGATGGGCGTTGCACCCGAGGAGCTGCCAAAGCTCGTTGACTCATTCAAGAGCAAGCTGTAGGTGGTATGATGTCTGGAACTAACACTAGTCAAAATAGTAATCGAGGCTCAAGAGGCCAGGGGGGCGGTTTCCGCAAGGGCCCCGGCGGCCAGAAGAGGCCGGGCGGGTTCCGCAGGCAGGGCGGATTCAGGAGGCGCGAGGAGCCCAAGACGGACATGCTCGCGCTCTGGGTTCCCAAGACCGATTTGGGCAGGAAGGTGGCAAACGGGCAGGTCACCAATATTGATGAGGTGCTGCTCAGGGGCGAGAAGATACTGGAGCCCGAAATAATCGACAAGCTGCTTCCCGAGCTGCACGATGAGCTGCTCAAGCTGGGCACAACGCAGAGGACCACGGACTCGGGCAGGAAGATGAAGTTCCGCGCAGTAGTGGTGGTTGGCGACGGGCATGGCCATGTGGGCATCGGCTCAGGCAAGTCCGATGAGGCAAGGCCCGCAATCGAGAACGCGGTGAAGACCGCGAAGAGGAACATCATACTCGTCCCGTTCGGCTGCGGCTCATGGGAGTGCGGCTGCGGAACAAAGCACAGCCTGCCCGTCGAAGTGACGGGCAAGTGCGGCAGTGTGAAGGTCACGCTGAGGCCAGCACCGCGCGGTGTCGGCATAGTCGGCAATTCGATCGTGAAGAAGGTGCTTGCAAAGGCAGGGCTGAATGACATCTGGTCAACCGCAAAGGGGCACACGTCCACGAAGTACAACACGGCAATCGCGGTTTACGATGCACTCAAGAGGCTCTCAAATATGCAGTCCCACAGGGACTGGTCGGAGGAATGATTTAGATGCCATACTTAGCCATAGTCCGTGTTCGCGGAAGGACCGGCATAAAGCCGGAGATAAAGGGCTCCATGGAAGTGCTCTCGCTTACACGCATAAACCACTGCGTACTCCTGAACGAGACGCCCCAGATAAAGGGCACGCTTAACAAATGCAAGGACTACGTGACCTGGGGCGTGCTGACCAACGAATCGCTTACGAAAATGCTTGAGAAGCGCGCCAAGCTTCCCGGTGACAAGAAGGTTACCGTAGAGCATTTGAAGTCCAAGGGATACGAAGGGTTTGACAAGCTCGCCGAGGCAATTCTCGCGGGCAAGGTAAGGCTCAAGGATGCGGGCCTCAAGAAAGTCCTGAGGCTGAGCCCACCGCGCGGCGGCTACAAGGAGACAAAGAGGCCGTTCCCGCGCGGCGCACTGGGCAACCGCGGCGCCAAGATAAACGACCTGTTGAAGAGGATGATATAATGGTAAGGACTCACAAGAAGACGAAAAAGGGCAAGTTCCTTGCGAGCAGGCATAACGGCAGGGGCAATAAGAAGAAAGGCCGCGGCTCCGGTACGCGCGGCGGTGTCGGCCGCGGCGGCGCATGGAAGCACAAGAAGACTTACACGCTCAAGTTCGAAAGGCATTTGATGGGCAGGCACGGGTTCTTCAATAAGACAACCGTCCACCCGGATATAATAAACCTGACAGAGATTTCAAGGGAAATTGAGGACGGCAAGGTGAAAAAGAGGGACAACATATACTACTTCAAATTTGACGGCAAGGTCCTGGGCGCAGGGCGCCTTTTATACCCGGCAGTCGTTGAAGCCAGAGGGTTCTCCAAGACCGCGATTGACAAGATCGAGCAGGTTGGCGGAGAGACCAAAACCTTTGAGGTAGAAAAGAATGGGTCTTGAACAACTGAGCCCGATAATTGACCGCCTTCCTGCAGTGAAGGCGCCGCTCGTCCAGCCGACGCTTAACCAGCGCCTTTTTTACACGGCAGCCGTGCTTGTGCTATTCTTCGCGATGTATCACATCTACCCCGCAGGGGTTATTGTGGGAGACGATACCCAAACCCAATTCCTGCAGATGGTGATGGCATCAAAGATGGGCTCGCTCATCACAACTGGTATCGGGCCCATTGTGCTCGCATCAATTTTCCTGCAGCTGTTCGTGGGCGCGAAAATAATCAACCTGGACCTTTCAAATCCCAAGAATAAGGCGCTGTTCCAGGGCGCACAGAAGCTTCTAGCAATCATACTGGCATTATTTGAGGCGTACATATATACGAACCTCATGCAGATTGACCCGATATTCGGCGATACGGGCACGCGCGTGCTGGTTGCGCTGCAGATTGCGCTCGGCTCCATCCTGCTGCTCTACTTCGATGAGATAATCGCAAAGTACGGCATTGGAAGCGGAATCGGGCTGTTCATCGCGGGCGGAGTGTCGCTGTCAATGATTACGGGGCTTGTGGGCATACTTACAGGATACGGCGGAATTCCGCAGGCTAACACTGTGATATATCACCTGACAGAGGGCGGCGCCAACGCCATCCCCGCGGCGATAATCGCGCTGGTGCCGATAATCGCGACCATACTCGTATTCGCAATCTCGGTTTATGCGGAAAACATCAAGGTGGAGATACCACTCGCGTTTGAGAGGGCGCGCGGCTATGGGGGCAGGTTCCCGATCAAATTCCTGTACACCTCCAACATGCCGGTCATCCTGGCATTCGCGTTCATCTCCGCAATACAGCTGTTCGGCCGCATGGTTGCGGGCCTGACGTTCGATTTGGGCGGCGTGAAGTTCTCTGACATCATCGCCGTTTACGATCCTACCGGCAGGCTTATAGGCGGGTTTTTCTATCTGATCAGCCCGTCGTTCCCGAGCCCCATCGCGCTTGCAGGCGGAGTCCCTGTGTTCATCAACCTGATGCTCACGAGCAGCAACACCTGGATGGTGCCTTTCATGGGTGCAGTCCTGGTGCCTGAATATATGCACGCGATCATATACGTGCTCGCGCTCGTTGTGATGTCAGTGATATTCGGAATGCTATGGACCGAGACGTCGGGAATGACATCACGGGACGTTGCGGGCCAGCTCAAGGGCGTGGGCCTCTCAGTGCCCGGGTTCAGAAGGGACCCGCGCATGATTGAGGGCATACTCGCCAAATACATTCCCGTGATTACCATACTGGGCAGCGGGTTCGTGGGCCTGCTTGCGGGCATGGCGGACCTTACGGGCGCGCTCGGGACAGGTACGGGTATTCTCCTTACGGCGGGCATATTGCACAAGACCTATGAGGAGATGGAGTCGCGCCAGATGTTCGAGATGTACCCGGCGCTCAAAGGCATGCTGGGTGAAGAATAGGCGGTGCGCAGATAATGATTATAGTAATGGGAACACCTGGCGCTGGCAAGAGCTCGGTAATAGACGAGTTCATGCGCAGGCACCCGGATGCAAAGGTCGTCAACTTTGGGACAATCATGAATGATATTGCGCTGAAGGATTACGGCATAAAGAACCGTGACGACATGCGCAAGCTCAACCGTGAGAAATTCCGCGAGCTGCAGAGCAAGGCGGCCAATGCGCTGCTGAGGCAGGGGCAGGACATCATTGTCGACACGCACGCGTCAATCCGCACTGCGGACGGATATTACCCCGGTTTCCCATACTATATACTCGCGAAGATCAAAGTGGATGCGTTCGTCTATATCCACGCGTCAATGGAGACCATCCTCGCAAGGAGGATGCGCGACAAGTCGCGCAAGAGGGATTTGGAGACGCCGGAGCAGATAAAATTCCACGAGGAGATTAACCTCTCTCTCGTCTGCACCTATGCGGCCCAGGCGAACGCACCCGTAAAGTTTATAATCAATGAAGACGGCAAGTTAGAAGAGGCAATCAGGGAGTTTGAGGAAAGCGTGAAGCACAGGTGAATTGGGCACACGCTTGAGGCACAGCTGTATTGATTGTCCAGAAGAAAAAGGTGTAACAAAAAATGTTGTTTGACCCGCTGACAGTGACATTCGTCATATGCGTTCTCGCAGCTACCTACGGCCTGCTGTTCAGGTACGTCGTCTACGAGCTCGGCGGCATGAAGCTTGTGATGGAGAAGAACAAGCAGATGCAGGTCGATATGAAGGACGTGCAGAAGAAGTACATGGATGCGGCCAAGGCGCGCAAGGACCACGAGCTCAAGGAGCACGAGGGCAAGATGAACGGCATGGCAATGGACATGCTCAAGATGCAGCTCAAGCCGATGCTGTTCACGCTGCCGCTGCTGTTCGTCACCGCATTCATCGCAGGACAGCTCAACATATATTTCGCGGACTATTTGGTGCACACGGCCGTGCCCATACCATTGCCGTTCAACCACGGCCAGCTCATCAACTGGAGGGATTCGCTAGGACCGATTGCGTGGTTCTGGATAACATTCATGCTTGTAAGCCTCGCGGCGCAAGCTAAATTAGGAGGTAATAACAATGCCAAAGCCAAAGGACAGGGTTAAGAAGAAAGTGTTCAGAAGGACGCCAGGCGGCGCACTAAGGCAGTTCACAAAGAGGGCAATTAAGCATATCCCCCATTGCGGCATTTGCAAGTGCGAGCTGCAGGCAACGAAGGTTACACGGCTTCTCAGGAAGACTGAGAAAAGGCCGGAGAGGCCGTTCGGCGGCAATCTATGCCACAAGTGCTCCGAGCGCGTGGTGCTCTACAGGACCCGCGTGAAGGAGAATGACATGAAGGCGGCTGATGTGCAGCTGCTCTTCCAGAAGTATCTTTAGATGAAGATTGCAATCTCCGGGCTGACGGGCGCGGGCAAGACGACAGTTGCAGAAATCCTCTCGAAGAAGCTCAAGGTCCCAAACATTGCCTTCTCAATGAAGGATGAGGCCAGAGAGCGCGGCATCTCGCTGATTAGGTTCCAGGAGATGGCCGCAAAGGACGAGAGGTTCGACAGGGAGCTCGACAGGAAGCAGATTGCGGCAATGAAAAGGCACAAGTCATTCGTGACCAGCACGTGGCTCGCCCCCTGGTTCGCAAATGCGGATTTGAACGTGTGGCTCTACGTCGATGAGAAGGTGCGCGCGGGGCGCGTCGCAACGCGCGACGGCATCACCCTTAGGGCGTCGCACAAGCTCGTTCACAGGAAGGACCAGCAGAACAGGGAGAGGTATTTAAAGCTATACAAGATTAATATAGACGACGTGAACAGGTTCCATCTCTGCATCAACACGGAGCACGTGGGGCCGGAGACCGTCGCAAAAGTAATAATCGAGGCAGCGAAAATAATCAGGTGATGTTTTATGAAGGGAATAGAACCAGGCAGGGTATGCGTGAAGCTCAGGGGCCGCGACGCTGGCACCAAATGCGTAATCACAAAGGTAATCGACAGCTCGTTCGTCGAAGTCTCGACGGCGGCGCGCAAGAAGGGCACGAGAAAAGTCAACATCGGGCACCTTGAATTGCTCGACAGGGTTGTCGAACTCACCGACGAAAGCGCAGTTAAGAAAGAGCTCTCCTAATTTAATTTTCAATTTTTCAGACGTAAATTTTAGTGATAGCATATTTAAATACTTATTATGATAATATAGTTTGCTGCGATTCGCTCATCTTTATTTTTAGGGATGGCGCGTTCATTTGCGAAAGCAAATGTACGTTTGGTCTTGTGGAGCAAGTAAGTAGGCCCGCAGCATCAGTGTGCAACCTTCCTAGAAGTAGTGCACACCAGTCGAGTGGAGTGGATAGCTATGGCAGTATCAGTGCTTAGATTGGAGGAGCGACGCAGTGAATTCCTAACAAGGAGATCAGCGGTGAGCAACCCAAGGGTAAAGCCCTTCGTGGTTTTTGAACGGGACAGTGCGGTCATTAAGAGACTGAACGAGCGACTGATCGATTGCATTAAAAGCGGCGATACGCTTGGCGCAACCGATGCGCTCCAACGTGGTGCGGATGTAAATGCCCGCGATTCCACCTCGAGGACTGCACTCATGCTTGCGGTCATAAAGGACAAGCCCGAATTGGCCATGTTCCTTGTGAAAGCAGGGGCAAGCGTGAACGCGGCAGACGACTTCGGTCAAACGCCACTAATGTGGGCGGCAATGGGCGGCAATGCCTCTCTAGTGAGTTACCTCATAGAGAAAGGCGCTAACGTGAAGGCAACTGATGTCCACGGTAGTGATGCCCTCATGATGTCGGTCCACGGCAACAGGAAGACGGCCGAAATCCTCGTGAAGGCAGGCGCGGAGCCAAGGCAGACCGACACCTACGGCAAGAGCGCACTCGACCGGGCCGAATCAATCCGACAGACCGAGATCGCAGCATTCCTTTTGGAGTGCAGCTTTTCCCCGGCATAAACTTTCTTTCTTCTTTTCTCTATCCTATTCCAATAACAATGTTTATATATAACATAAGTGCCTAATATACCATGCTACTCAAAGAAAAAACCGGCAAAAAGGCTTCCACATCACGCAGCGGTGCGGAGAGGGCTTTTGCAAGCATAGTAACTATTACTGAGAGCATTATTCCTGACTTCAGGGCAAAGTACGATAGGCTCTGGAATGGTAGAGCGCCATCAGATATAGATGAATGTTCAAAAGCACTTGCCATATCACGTCTTGAGCTTCCTGAAGCGGCACGCAGTGGAGATTTAACTAAGGTAAAGCGATTGCTATTTGAAATATGTATTAGCGTAAATACCACAGGTAAAAATTTTGTTACTCCTCTTATTGCAGCAACGATGAATGGCCATATTGAAGTTGTTAAGTTTCTTCTTAATTTTCCTTTCGGGGAAAAGTTGAACGTGAATGCATTGAGTGATTTTGGTACGGCACTAATGTATGCCGGCTCCACTGGTGATATTGTAATCGTAAGGGAATTACTCGCACACGATGCAGATGTTAATGCCAGGGACCAAAGAGGCCGCACAGCTTTGATGATGGCAGCACTAACTGGCCAATATGGTGTTGTGGACCTCCTGTTGTATAACGGTGCAGATATCAATGTAAAAGATGAGCGGGGCATGACTGCCTTGGATAAGGCGCTGTACAAAGGCCACAAGGAAGTCGCACAGCTGCTCAGAGACCACGGCGCAATTGAATCGAGTGATTAAATGCCAGTGCTCACGACCGAAAAGCCATTGGATAAGAAAGTCGAAGTAGATAAGAGGCCTATTCGTAGAATCGATCCCATAATCTCAAAGTACAGGGAGGAAGGGCTCTTAGGTGTAAGAGCGGGAGCGGTAAAAAGCAAGGACGGAAAGGAAATCACGCTTGAGGAGGCAGTCAAAAACGCAGATGCTGAGAAATCGGAAACAGCCACCCAATCGCCATTGCGGAATAGCGGCCTTATTCTGGAGAAGCTCGGCATTTACCGGAGGGAACTTTCCAAGATGAGGCGGGATGCCATCATCCAAAATGTTTTGCTAGAAATTATTGGTATGGGTGCTGTAATAACCCTTGGAGGTTATATTACTATTAATTCTTCTCTCAGAAGCCCTCTCGAGCCGCCAGGCATAGGAATAGGTGCTGCGCTTATAATAAGCGGCATTATTGGTGCTTATTTTATTGATCGTGTGCATCGCGGAGAAACGAAGCACATTAAAAGTGCAAACCGTATTCTTGACAGTGTTGAAAAAGGCAAATGTATTCACACCGAAGATGACGTGAAGAATGTGAATATGGAATATTCCGAGTTATACAATAAAATGAAGACATATATGTCTGAACTTGCACCGTATAGCGATGTTGCGACCAACATTGCTGATGACCTCAACACTTTCGTTCAGCAGAAATAAGATTTTAGTTGTTTTCAACCACTAAACCAGATTATCAATTATGTACTTGGGGTCAAACTTCTTCAGGTCAGTGTATGCCTGTCCCATCCCGAGATAGATGATGGGCACACCCGTTTCCCTCAAGATTGAAATTGCAGTCCCGCCTTTTGCATCGCAGTCTGCCTTAGTCAAAATAACTCCGTCAAGCCCAATCATTTCCTTGAACTTGCCTACCTGCTGGTATAATGAGTTCCCGGCAATTGACTCGCCAATGAATATCCTAGCATCGGGCGCCGCAATCCTGTTTATCTTCTGCAGTTCCTTGAGCAGGTTGAAGTTCGTATCCTGCCTTCCCGCGCTATCAATCAGGACCGCATCAATCTTGTTCGCCTCCGCGTGCTTAATGGCATCAAAAGCCACCGCAGCGGCATCAGCGCCATAATTCTGCCTGATTACCCTCACGCCCAGTCTCCTGCCGTGCTCTTCGGTCTGCTCTATTGCAGCAGCCCTGAACGTGTCGGATGCGGAAATCACAACTGTAAATCCCGCATCCATAAGCATTCTTGCAACCTTAGCAATCGTTGTGGTCTTTCCCGCGCCGTTCGGCCCCACAAACAATATCTTGTACGGTTTCTTTCCTGCCCTTACCTTCTCAACCAAATCAAATTCCTTATTCTCACCAAACGCCTCTTTCTCAAACACTTCCTTGAGAATTTCCTTAATCTCATTCTCCAGGTCGCCGCGCGCAAACTCCCTGTCGCTCATCCTTTCCTTAATCTTCGTGCATACCTCTGCAGCAACATCCGGGTGCACATCCGCTTGAATAAGTGAAAACTCTAACTCATCAGTAATCTCCTCAACCTTATCCTTGCTCAGCTTAATCTTTCCGAGAACCGCTTTCTTGAGCTTGTCCGCAAGCCCAACCTTAATCTCAATTCCCTCTTTCTCTTCCCGCGGTGCCGCAGAAACAAACGGTATCCTCTCCTCTTTAGGTGCGGGTGCTGGAGCAACATATTTAACTTCGGGTTTTGGAGCAGGTGCGATAGGTGCAGCAGGCTTCACTTCAACTTTTGGTTCCGGCTTGGGTTTAGGCGCCGGTGCAACTGGTTTTACTTCAGGTTTTGGCAGCGGCTTAATCTCTTCCTTCACTTCTGGCTTCGGCCCGCCAAAGAACGGAATAGAAAATGGTAAGAGTGGTTTCGGCTCTTCCTTCTTGACTTCAACAATTGATTTGGGCTCTTCTTTTTTGATTTCAACTTGTTTTACTTCAACCTTGAATTCCTTCTCTACTGAATACTCCCAGCCCGGCTGCCACGCCTTTTTTATCCTCCAGTCCTCTACAATCGCCTGCTGCCACGTCTTATTTTTTGTTAATACTTCAATGGCAAGCTGGGGCGACTTGTGCGCCACAATCGCGACACGCTTTCCCTCATAATTCTTCTTCAGATAATTAAGATAATCCGCAATCCTTCTCTCCACGTCCCTGAGGCTTTCACCGTTCGGAAACGGCTTGTCAATGTGTATTGAAAATAATATAAAATATTGTGATTTGAATAAATTTTTATCTCAAAGTATTTTACATAATAAATAATCCAAATATTATTATAATTCAA
>CAILAH010000009.1 GCA_903832205.1 uncultured Microcaldota archaeon
AGCGCGAAGGGGGATACCTCTACTTTGTTGGCAAGGACGGCTATGTATGGGCGGTCCCAATGAGGCACAACAAGGGCGGCAGGAAGAAGAAGGTCGGCACCGAAAAGGTCCACAAGGACTCTGGTTACCTCTATTACGTCGGTGCAGATGGATACGTTTACAGGGCAAAGATGAAGAATGCAGGAAAGAGATAATTCTCTTTCTTTCTTCTATTTTTTCTTTAATTTAAAAAACAAGAGTTGCTTTTTCCTAGTGTTAGCGCTGCGCGCTAATATTTTCTCGGCGCACCGTGCTTTACAGGGGTGTCCTTTCTCCTGTTTGGGTTTTTCTCGAATCGTCTTATTTTCTCTCTCGTTTCGCCTGCAGCATCCTCTTTCAGCTGCTGCACCTTTTCTTTTGTTTCACATTGCTTAAGCTTCGTGTAGAAAATAGATTTCAGGCGCGTGTTCTCAAAAGAGGCGGCCCACTGGTAGTCATTCAATTTCGTTGCAAGCGCTTCCATCCTGGTAATTCTGCCCGCATTAACATCCCTCTCAATCTCTTTCACATCCGGATACTTCAGGATGCTTTTGCACAAGGGTTCATCGCCCTTAAGGTCTGCGCATGCCGAGCTTATTTCCCTTCCTGTCTGCTGGAGCTCCTTGTCCATCGCATTCAGGAGGTTTTCCAGGCGCATCACATTAAGATCCGGCTCGTTTTTATCACAGGAGAATACGGCCGCCGTAAGCGGGCCTAAAAGTGCAATGGTGGCGAGAGCGGTTTTTGTTCCCCTTGAGAAAATTGGCTTTTCTTCTCGGACCCTTCCTGCCTGTAGCATACGATTAACATTCTCGAGCTGCCTATTGAAATCATTCTGGCCACTTGTGTTATTCATTTCTCTCCACTCCCGATTATCTATAGAAAAAACTAATTGCCTTTGGCAGCAAGCGCTTTCGGCTTCTGCACGGGCTTCAGCTTCGTAATATCCTCCTCAGCATAAATCAGGGTCGGATTGATGTTCCTCAGCGCGTTGGCGTGCCTTACCACCGCATCCCTCGGGAGCTTGTAGCTCGCGATGAACGCCGTGTTTGCCATGTCAATGTAATCCTTTTTCTTATGCTTGCTGCGCGCGGTGTCGTAATTGTAGACTGCCTCAAGATAGGCGTTTGCATCATTGGCAAGCGCGCCCATGTATTCCGAGTAGTCTTTTGTCGGTGAATAGGATGCCTTCTTTGAGCGTGAGCCCTGATGTGAGCGCACGAGCATAATAAGCGGCTCATAGGACTGGTAGGCGCCCGCTGAGAAGTCAAGATGCTTCTCTATGGTCTGCAGCTTGCCCTGCACGCGGAAGTATGACCTTCTAACGCGGAGCAGTGATTTGCTGTAGGAAGATATCTTTGACTTTTCAGGCCCCTTTCCGGAAGCCACGTAAGCGTCAATTGAGGACTGGACGTCCGCTTCGAGAGTGTCGAACATTTCGAGCATCTGGTTGAGATTAAGCCCCACCTTGTCGAGCCTCTTAACATTTGATTTCTTCAGGTTGCTGTTTGAGATAAACTGCTTCAGGTTTGAAACATAAACCTTGCCCATCTTGACGATGCTCATCACTGTGAGGAGGAAATCGCCTGTAAAGGACGGGGTCCGCGCAGCGCGCGGCGAGAAAAGCAAAGAGAGCTCAAAAGCAGACCTGTGGTAATCGTGGTATGCCATATTAAGCGGCGCAGGCTCTGGCTTTTCGCCTGACGCCCAGCGGGTTGCATACTCTGATTCGGCAGAACTTGCCTTGGTCATGCTAGATGTGAACTCCCTATCGAGCATCATCCTCTTGTAGAGGGTTTCTGACAACATATTTTCACCATTTGTTTTTCGATTGTGTATCTATCTTGGGAGTAAAGGGTGTTTATATACCTTTCTATTATATAGGAATGGGCTCGGGGTAGCCAAGTGCGAAGGGATAGGTTATTATTTATTCATCAGTCCAAACCTTACGAGGGCCCGTAGTCGAGTGGTTAAGACGCCTCCCTTACAGGCCGCTTTTTTGGGATGCCTAAAAAGCGGCGCCAAAAAACTAAAGAGAGGTGGAGATCCCCAGTTCAATTCTGGGCGGGCCCATATTTTTTCTTATTATCAAGAGATGGCTTTCGAGAATACCTTTCAGAAAAATTGCCTGTAAAATTTCTCGTAATCTTTGTGCGTGCCGATAAAGAACAACTCAATAACCACATCATTTGGAGAGTGCTTGTAGAGGACCCTGTATTGGCCGACTTCCATAACAAAAAATGGCAGGCCTTGCTTCAGGTGCCTTCGCGGCATTTCGCTTCCCAGCTTATTTAGGGCTTTGTATAATCTCACTTGGACGCCCTTATCGAGCCGATCAAATGATTCGGTGAATTCTGCCCTGAACCGCAATTCAAATTTCCGTGACACGAGTAAGTTAATTCCAATAAGGCGCTTTAAAGGCGGCGGGAGTGGTTTTCCAGTTATTTTAGATGCTTCCGCTTTTTCAAGAACTCCTTCTCAGATGCTGCCTTACTTCCGCCCTTCTCTATTTTCTGCGCAACCGCAAGCATAAGCTTGTCCTCTCCCAAAAGGCTTGAATATTTCGTGTAAAGCTCAAGTATGCCGGCACGCACTACTTCGGTTTTATTGCAGAAGACGCCTTTATGGATAAACAGTTCAACAATTTGTTCCTGCCTGCCGCCCAGTTTAACAACGAATGCTCCCATGAGGCATTCTGGAGCCTAAATATTATAAATATATCGAAAGTATATATTTTGTATATACATTTGGAATAAGTGGCAGTTTTTCCTTCGGCAAAAATGAAACAGTACATTCCCGCTAAGGTTTAAATTACTTCTGAGAGTATAATGCTCATGCCGGTTTATGAAGAAAGGGAAAAGGCGACCTGTTATCTTGTTCCGCTCTCAAAAAGGAAGCTGATTAAGAAGACGCTTGCTGGCGTATTCCAGTGGATACTCATTATTATTGCGCTGAGCTTTTTGTGGAGCATGTGGAGCAATTTCAACCTGCAGGATTTCACGCCAATCATAAATTCGGTATTCGTGCTCTCGTTCGTGCTTACGGCAATCGCGATTACGGTGCTTCTCGCATACAACTATCTCTATGACAAGAGGTACTACTACGACATAAGGATGAATGAGATCATCATCAGGAAGGGGGTCATAATGAAGACGGAGCTCTCGGTCACCTATGATAAGGTGGAGGAAGTCTACATCGACCAGGACCTGTTCGACAAGGTGCTGGGGATATATGATGTGCACCTTATGACGGCCGCGGAGCATTCCCAGGATTTTGCGCACATTGACGGCCTGGACGAGAACGGTGCGCAGAAGATAAAGGAGATGATACTCTCAAACGTCAGGAACGCCGCCATAAAGGGATAGTAAAATTTATTTATAAGATTTCAATCCCTAATTCTGGTCGGAAGTGAAGCAAAGGTTTTCTTTGCGACGGACAATGCGGATGGAGCGAGTGATTATATGCTGGACTGGCTACAGGGCCTTATGGAAAGGTTTTTCGGAGCTAAATGTGTGAGCCTTGGCCTTTACGGTGCGCCCAATGCCGGAAAGACCACGCTTGCAAACAAGATTTCCATTGATTTCGTCGGCGAGCCCATGGGCAAGGTTTCCGAAGTGCCGCATGAGACAAGGGCCGTGCAGAAGAAGGAAAAGGTGTCGATGAAAGTCAACGGCAGGAAGCTGAGCATGAACCTGCTTGACATGCCGGGGATTGCGACAAAGGTTGATTACAGGGATTTCCTCAAGTACGGGATTGAGAAGGAGGATGCCAGGACGCGCGCAAAGGAGGCCACCAGGGGAATTATTGAAGCAATCAAGTGGCTCGAGAACGTCGATGCGGCGCTGATTGTCATGGACTCCACGGAGGACCCCTATACACAGGTGAACATTACGATACTGGGGAATCTCGAGGCGAGAAACATCCCCGTCATACTTGTTGCGAATAAGACGGATTTGCCGGGCTCCAATGTTAAGAGGATAAGGGAGGCGTTCCCGCAGTATCCGGTTGTGCACATATCCGCTAAGAATGGCCACAATGTTGATGAGCTCTACAAGACCATTTTTGATAGGGTGAATTAGATGCCTGACCTAAGGATTGAATTCGTATCGGCGAGCGTCCTCAAGGATTTTGAGAGCGCAAAGCGCATCGATTACCTTCTGAAAGTGATAAAGCGCGGGAGCCTCATAGTGCTCGAGGAGAAGCTCGCCCCTGATGAGGAAAGGCTGCTTATTGAGGAAACCATGAATTTGGTCAATGATAAGTTTACCGGCATTGAGATTTCAAGCCTTGGTGCGATCGAGGCAAACCAGTGGAAGGAGAGGCTAATCAAGCTGCTCGGCGGCAAGACCAGCGGGCTCACGGTGATTGGCCCCGCAAGGATGATTAAGGAGATTAAGAATGACCGCAGCAAGATTAACCTGCTCGCGGGATTCACGGGTGACAAGCCTTGAAGGACCTGAAGGTGGGCATGCACACTTGCATAAAATGCGGCGCGGAGTACCAGAGCTGGGACTTTGTCACCATGCGCTCGTGCACCAATTGCGGCGGGACCTCATTCATGTTCAAGGCAAAGGACGCGAACTCATTCAAGCACATGATTGCAGAATCATCTGACGTGCGCGTGCTGGACAAGGGCGTGTTCGAGCTGAACATCGGCTCGCTCGCGCAGCACGACCCCGTGGTTATCGAGGGGGATGACGGCGTATTTTTCATCAAGTTCCCAAAGAAGAAATAGTTCAGCATTAAAGTGATATCATGGAAAAGAAATGCCTCGTTGTCAAGAATGAATTCGTATTCGGGAAGAATGATGAGAAGTTATTTTTTGGGTTCAGGAAAGTTAGTGAAATGGATCTGGACGTTGAGGCGCTGATTAGGGAGCACGGCGAATATAGGGAGAGATATGGCGAGAACGGGATGGAATCAAACCCGAATTACCAGCAGATAATCCCGTATATTCTTTTCAAGCATGGGGAGCGCTTCTTCATGTACGAGCGCCTTGGCGGGGGCGGGGAGAAGCGGCTTTTCAATTTAAAGTCACTTGGAATCGGCGGGCATATTGACCCCGGCGATTTTGGGAATGAGACGCTGGGGCAGGCGCTAAAGAGGGAGTTTTTTGAGGAGGTCGCATACAATGGAAAATTCCAGCCCAAAATAGTGGGGCTTATTAACGAAAAGGGCTCCGGGAGCGGAAAAGACGTGCAGGACGTGCATTTGGGCGTTGTTTTCGTTGTTGATGCGGACAATGATGCAATTGAGATAACCGAGGATGAAAAGGGCTCAAACAGGAAGATCGGGCTCTTCGGAAAAGAGGCGCTCCAGCAGTATTATGAGCAGATGGAAGGATGGAGCAAAATCATCTATGAGAATTTTGTGAAAAAATAAAGAAAGGCCTAGGCCTCGACGAATTCTGATTTTAATTGTTTCACTGAGTTGAGGGCGGTCATATTGTCAACCGTGCCAACTGGGAATATCTTTTTCGTGAACTCATAGTACTCGTCCATGTCCTTGGCACGTATTTTTATGAGCAGCTCCCACTCCTCGTGTATCAGGTCGATGCTCTCCACCTGCGGGTAGGAGATGAGCTTTTTTGCGAATTTTTCCACATCAACATCGGAGGCGAAATCGACCAAAAGAAAGACGCAAAAGCCGCGGTCGATTTTCTTATTGTCGAAGACCGCCTTGTACGCCTTGATTGTGCCGTCCTTCTCCATCTGCTTGACGTTGTAGTGGATTGTGGTTGATGCCTCCCCAACCTCCTTTGCTATCTGGGAAATGAGCGGGGTGCAGTACCCCTTTTGGAACAGCTCGACGAGCCTTGGCCTAAGATTCTTCATGTATTTGTATATACTACGAAAATTTAAGTAGCTTTTGGTGTGTTTTCGGATTCCATTCGGAAACCCATATATAGGTCGGAAGGGCCTAAGAGGGTGGTGATGTGGATGGGAAAGAAGATGAAGATGGTCATGATTGCAGTTGCAGGATAGCTGCAGGTGAAAATATGGCGGCCGTAAAGAAAGTTGCACCACTGGATCCGTTCCTCACAAGGCTTGAGGAGGAGAAGAAAGACAAGGGCATTGTGAAAGTTAAGAGAGCGGAAGCGGATGTGGCAAAGCCGCCATTGAAACAAATCGACCCGATGCTTGACGTTTACTACAAGGAAGGGATATTCGGTGCCAAGCCGGGAATGGTGAAGGATGAGAAGGGTAAGGCAATGCCGCTGGGCGAACTGGTGAGCGAAAAGGAAAAAGAGGAAAGGGAAAGGAGGCTTGTTGAGCAGCACAAGAAAGCAATGGAGGAGAGGGAGAGAATGATTGCTGAAAAGGCAAAAAGCGCCCAGGAGGCTGCAGATAAGATAGGTTCGCTGAAGAAAGAGATGGATAAAGTCCCTGATGATGAGCACAGAATTACCTTTAGTTGGATTGGAAGGCTTTTCAAAGACATTTTGTTCGTGGCAGGCATCTCTGCAGCAAGCGCAGGGCTGGCCGTGGCTTCGTACAAACTCTTTGACATATGCAGCCAGGACCCATTTACGTATCTTAAGTTTGCTGGCGTGATTACGGGGGTTGTCGGAACCATTGGGTTCGGCCTGGCATCTTTAGCATTCGGGTTTATGGCAGTGATAGGTACAGGCGGGGTGATTTTAGCCGCACCGTTTGCTGCGTTTGAATTGCTGGCTGAGCGCAGAAGAAAGCACAAGCTGAGAAAAGAGATAGAGGCGGAAACGAAAAGCTGGAGGAGCTGAAAGAAGAGGGCATTGCTGAGGCGGAGGGTGCGCTCAGGGAGCTTAAAACAGGGTGAAAGATATGCAGGTGTTGGGAGACAAGGATGTGAAGAAAAAGGGATTACCACCGTTGAAAAAAGCAGTGGGGAAAATGGACCCCATGCTTGACATGTACTCCAAGGAAGGCATATTCGGAGCTAAGCCCGGAATGGTTAAGGACGAGAGGGGCAAGGAAGTGCCGATTGAGAAAGTTGCTGTGATTGAGGAGAAAAAGAAAGTTGATGAGAAAGTGGTGGAGAGGTACAGTGAAGAGAGGGAGAAAAAAGAGGAGGAAGAGGAGAAGACGAAGGAAAAAATCAAAAAGGCAGTAAAGAGCATCCATAGGTCGAAGGCGGAAATCGATTACTACAAGAAAAGATTTAGGGAGGATGAGTTCGGGTTGGCAATGGTCGGTGCGCCAGTTTCAGCCGCACTTTGTGCCGGGGCCATTGGATTGGCCACCATCTGCGATGGCAAGTCAGGAATGTTTGTAGGAGCTACTGGCTTTTCGGCAGTGCTTGTGGGAGCTGGCTTTTTGATAGGCGCCTTTGGAGGCATTGCCACGGGGTTTGTTACAATCATAAGTACAATTATGGCAGTATGTACATTCCCTCTTTTCGTAAAGGAATACGTAAAGATGCGCAAGGAGATTTGGCCATTCGAGAGTAGCATAGCAGATTTGAAGACGGAGCTGGTGAGGCTCGAGAAGGAAGGGTATTTGGAAGCGGTTTTGGCGCTCAAGGAAATTGCGGTGAAGAAAAAGAAGGATGAATGAGAGGTGAGAACATGACACAAGCATTTGGAGTAACAGGAGAGAAAAAAGGATTGCCCTCATTGAAAACGGCAGTAAGAAAATTGGACCCTATGCTTGACATTTACTCGAAAGAGGGACTGTTCGGGATTAGGCCGGGAATGGTTAAGGGCGAGAGGGGAGAAGAAGTGCCCGTTGAGAAAGTAATTGCAATTGAGGCGAAAAAGAGGGCTGACGAGAAAGTGTTGGAAAGATTTGACAAGGAGCAGGAAAGGAGGGAGAAGGCAAAGACAAGAGTAGGAACTATTGTAGGGGAAATCAACGAAAAGAAGAGGCATCTTGACCACAGTAAAACAGAGATTGACATGTTTCTATCATTAGGAATTACTGCGCCGGTTTGTGCAGCCATGACCTATGGCTTTGTCAATCTATTTCATTTCTGTGATAAGGGAGTATGGATTCTCACCGGAGATATGGGTGCGTTTAAAATGGCGATTATGATCGCTGCGGCGGCAGGTGCGACCATAAGTGTTGTGGGGGGTGCCATTACGGGGTTAATTGCGGCCTTTACTACTGTCGTACTCCCGGCAATGTTGCTGGAAGAGAGAAAGAAGATTATCATAAATGTGAAGGCGATTAGGTCACTTAAGAGAGATATTGGGGAACTGAAGAAAGAGCTGGCAGGGCTGGAAAAAGAGGGGATTGAGGAGGCCAAAGAGGCGCTCAAGGAGATTGAGGAGAAAAAGAAGGAGTGAGAGATTATGGTGCAGAAAAAAATGGACCCGATATTGGATGCCGTGAAACAGGATGGTCTATTTGGCAAACCGCTTCCTGATGCAGGCGCTTTCCAGAGCAGGAAGCCCGAGCCGGAGCGCTTGAAAAAGGATGATAAGCCATCTGAAATGATCCTCGGGTCCCTGAGGGATGATGCCAAGGAAGGCAACTTGGACGGCGTTAAGAAGATTATCGAAATTGGAGTGGATGTGAACATTACGAATGGGAAGAGCTCAACCGCGCTTATGTATGCGGCAGCCAATGGTTGTACAAAAATAATTGAATACTTGCTTGATAAGGGCGCGGAGATTGGCATTAAAGATGAAAAGGAGTACAGTGCGCTCTTGCTTGCGTGCTTATACGGGCAAGAGGAAGCTACAAGGCTACTGATTGAGAGGGGGGCAGATGTTAATTCAAGAGACGGTGATGGAAAGACGCCGCTAATGTACGCTGCCGGAATCGGCAGTGTGAGCCTCGTGAAGCTGCTGCTTGAGAAAGGCGCAGATGCACGAATTTATGATGGCCATTACAGAAATGCGTGGTGGTGGGCTGTGCAAGGCGGTGGCGGTGTACGTAAAAAAGATGTCGGGATTGCTGAGATACTCGAGATCAGGAAGCTGCTTGAGGGCTGGTAATAGGCAAGTATTTAATTTATGGCGCAGTTATTATTGCTGAGGGAATGATTATGGGAAATGAAAACGAAGAGGTGAAAGCGCTCTGGAAAAAGCTGGTTGCCGAGACGCTGCCCATTGAGAATATGCTTGTTGACCTTGGAAATGATTTGAAAAAGCTCAACAAGCAGGCCACAAAGGGGGAACAAGAGTGGGACATTGCGATTATAAGGGGGCAGATTTCAAAATTATCAAAACAACTTGACACAATTGACAAGGAGATAGACAAGCTCGAGAATAAGATTGCGCAAAGGGGAGTTGTGCCGCAGCCAATCCAGGAGAAAAAAGATAACCGCGATAAGACCGCAAAGATAAAGCAGTAGAAAAAATCACATTTATAATTTATCGAGAGACAACTCTAGCGTGTTTGATGCGTTATTCTTTGCATTCCTGTCCCCCGTTCTCTGGGGATTGATGAACGTATGGGACAAGTATGCCGTGGAGCACAGGGTGAAAAACCCGCTGAGCTTCTCGCTGGTTGACGGCGTCATATTGTTTATTGCCGCATCCGCAGCAATTCTCCTCCTTGATTGGAACAGCGTAACTTTGGAAAGCCTGCTCATTCCCGCGGGCATAGGCATATTCTATGGCGTTGAGACGGCATTTTACTATATTATGCTGAAGAAGGAGGATGTTTCCGGGATAATCGGATTCATTTACATCTATCCAATCTTCGTTGCGCTGCTCTCGTTCCTGTTCCTTAGCGAAACGATTCCGCTTATCGGATATGCAGGGATGATGCTCATGATAACGGGCGCTGTCGTGCTGAGCTCCAGGTTTAAGACCGTAAAATCACTCGGCTTTTGGGCGTACGTAATTGGCATGGTGCTCACGGTTGCGGTAAGCGAGTTCCTGATAAAGGTCTCCACAACCCAGATACCGGAGATAAATGCCCTGGCGATAAATTTCTTCTGCCTGAGCTCTGTGATTTTCATCATTGCGCTTTTCAACAAGAAAATGCGCGACGGGTTCGGGTACGAGCTCAAGCACAACTTCCGTTTCGCGGTGGTAAGCGATTTCCTGTGGATTTCCGCAATCGCCACGCTGTTTCTGGCGATGCACGGCCTTCCTGCCACCATCGTCTCTTCAATTGCAATCATCCAGCCATTGCTTGTTCTGGGTTTTGAGTCAGTGGTTGACAGGTTTGTGGGAAAAATAAACAGGGACAAGAATTTCATGCTAAAGCTTGCGGGAATACTCCTGATTGTAATCGGGATGGTGCTGCTTTACTCAACGGGCATGCTAAGCTGATAAATAAAAGAGGAAATAGAAAAAGAGAAATTACGACATGAAGAATGCGGCGTCGGGAGGCTGCTCCTGCTCGCCCTTCCTCTTCCTGATTTCACGGACGATCTTGTCCTGCAGGTCGCGGGGCAGCTTTTCGTAGCCGAAGTACTCGTAGTACCACACCGCACGGCCCTGTGTCGCGCCGCGCAATACGTTTGCGAAGCCGAACATCTCCGCAACGGGCACTTTTGAGTTGAGGTCAACGACCTCGCCCTCCTGCTCTATGCTGAGCATCTGGCCCCTCTTTCCCTGCACGTTGTTAATCACCGTGCTCATGTACTCCTGGGGAACCTGAACGAACAGCTTCTGCTTGGGCTCAAGAAGTGTCACGCCCGCGCTCATCATGCCCGCATATATTGCGCGCCTGATTGCCGGGATAATCTGTGCCGGGCCGCGGTGCACCGGGTCCTCGTGGATTACCGCATCCACAACGGAGATCTTAACGCCGGTGACCTTCTCCTTTGCGAGCGGCCCCTGCCGCATCGCCTCTTCGAATCCCTGCATGAGAAGCTCCATGACCTCGCTCATATACTGCACTCCCTTGGTCATGTCGATGAAGAGGTTGTTGCCGTAAATCATCTTGGAATTCTTCGCCTCGTCCCTTGGCAGGCCGTACTGTATCAGTAGCTCCTGCACGGTCTTTCCGCGGACTTTTCCTTCGGGGATATTGTTCTCCTCCATGGCCTTCAGGAGGCCCTCTTCAAGCGGCTCCACAATGACCTGGAATTTTGAGTGCTTGTTCGGCGATTTTCCCTCGATGGGCCCGAATTTGCTGCTGATGCACTCCTTGTACACCACAATGGGCGGCGAGGTCTCAATCAGTATGCCCTTGTCGTTCACGATTTTCGTCTCAATGATTTCAAGGTGCAGGTCGCCCATGCCGAATATCAAGTGCTCTCCCGTGTCCATGTTGAGCTCAACCTTGAATGTCGGGTCTTCCCTGGCAATGCCGCGGAGCACGTCGATTAGTTTCACCAAATCCTTGGGGTTCTTCGCCTCAATGGACTTGGTAACCACCGGCTGCGAGTAGTGCTTAATCTGGTCGAACGGCTCTATCTCAACTTCACAGAGAGTTTCTCCGACATAGAGGTCGTGGAGGCCGACAATCGCAACGATGTTTCCTGCGGGAACGTCTTCAATGTTAATCCTGTCCGGGCCCATGTTGATGCTTACCTGCTGGATCTTGCCGCTGGTCTGCTTGGAAATCTGCTTGAGCTCAACGCCTTTCTTTGCGGTTCCTGCGAACAGGCGGCAAATCGCCACCTCTCCCGCGTGCGGGTCCATGGCAACGCCAAACACCACTCCCGTGAGCTTTGCGTTCGGGTCGCAGCTGATCATGTTCTTGTAGATATCGGTTTCATGCTCCCCGTGCCAGAGCGAATCGATGCGGTACTTCTGCGCCTCTGCAGGGTTGGGCAGCTGCTGGATTGACATCTCGAGAATGACCTCATCGAGAGGCGCTTTCTCGGAGAGTTCGGCGTGCTTGCCCTCCTTGCAATAGGTGTAAAGGTCATTGAAGGTGATGTTCAGCCTCTTCATTGACGCTGCGCTGATGGCCCACTTGTTGAATGCCGAGCCGAACGCGACGTTGCCGCCTGCGACGTCAATCTGCCACTTGTCCTTGAACTCGGGGGGCGCAAACTGGGTGATGAGCTTGTTAATCTTCGTGATAATCTTCAGGAGCCTCTCCTGCATCTGCTTGGAGTCCAGCTGCAGCTCGTTGATGAGCCTGTCAACCTTGTTGATGAATACGACCGGGCGCGAGCGCTCCTTGAGCGCCTGCCTGAGCACGGTCTCGGTCTGCGGCATTACGCCCTCGACACAATCGACCACCAGGATGACGCCATCCACTGCGCGCATGGCGCGGGTTACGTGGCCGCCGAAGTCCACGTGGCCCGGCGTGTCAATCAGGTTAATCATGTGGTCCTGGCCAAGGTATGAGAACCCGAGCGAGATGTAGGCCGCCTTAATAGTGATGCCCCTCTTCTGCTCAATCTCATCGAAGTCCATTACGCGCTGCTCTCCCGCGAGCTCCTTGCTCATAAGCCCCGCACGTGCCACAAGGCTGTCGGACAATGTCGTCTTGCCGTGGTCAACGTGCGCAACAATGGCAATGTTCCTGACGTACTTTAGGTCGGACATCAGCTTCTGCACTTCTGTAGCCATGAATTCTTTCCTTGTCATGTGAATCCCTCAGTTGGAATATGAAAAAAGGAGGACTATCGGGCGCCTGCCGCTATCCTCTCAGTCTCGTCCCTCTTCTTGATCGCGTAGCTGTTTACATCGGCTTTCGCGGCAAGGATTAGCTCATCTGCGAGCGCATCCGCCATGGTCTTCTTCTTGGCGAATGACTGCATGATGGTTGCAAGCGTGATGTTGCGCAGGGCCATGTCCAATCTCCTGGACGGGGCCACGTCAACGGACACCTGGTAGAACACGCCACCGAACTGGACACGGGTCACGTCTTCGCGCGGCGCCGAGTTCTCGATTGCGCTTATGAGCACCTGGATGGGGTTCTTCTTCTCCCTCTTGGAGATGATTGCGAACGCCTCTTCCACAACGCAGATTGCGCGGGTCTTCTTGCCCTGGAGGCCCCCGTGGGTCCTGATGACCTTCCCGGAAAGCTTCTGGCCGGTACCGCCGCGCATAAGCTTGTTGATGAGCCTCTCAACGATGTTCACGTCAAGCTTGCCGAACTGCCTCTTCGCCTGCCTCCCGAAGGAGTGCGGGAATACGACGGGCTTGAGCGAAACATATTTCGCAATGCCCAGATCGGCGACGGTTATGCCGTCCCAGTCATATTGATTGAATAGCCTTAGATTACTCATAACTACACCCTACATGTCGCCCATGCCGTCAAAGACCCATTCCGTTATGTCTTCGATTATCATGCGCCATTACCTCTTGGTCTTCTGCTTCTTTCCCCTTCTCAGCTCCAGGAGAGGTATGCCGTTAACTGCGATGGCCTTGTACCTCACGCCGGAGATTGAGCCCATCTGCCCTTTCTGCGAGCCGCCGAGGCCCACTATGGTGACCTCATCGTGCTCATCAATGAAGCTGATTGCCTTGTCCCTTGGGACGTGGGCCGTAACGACACGGCCGTTTTTCCTGAGCTGCACCCTTACGCACTTGATAAGCCCGGAGTGGGGCTGCTTCTGCTCGATAACCCTCTTCTCCAGCACTATGCCGTTGCTCATGGGCGCGCCTTCCAAAGCATCGTACTTGTGCTTTATGTATTTCGCGGCCAGCGATTTCTTTTTGAGCCTTCTTTTTCTGCGCTGCTTTTTCATGACCCTTGCAGCATTTTCCCCTCTTGCCAACATATCACCTTTTATTGAGTTTGAAGCTTCAATTCCTTGTCAAATACCCTGTTGAAAAGTTCGCGGGCGAACGTAACTACGATGCCCCTCTTCATTGAATACTTGTCAGAAGCGTTTAATTTAACATAGATAACCTTTTTATTGTTTTTCTCCGCCTCCTGAAGCTGGGGCGAAGTGACATTCAAAGATTTCCTGACGAATTCCTCCTCACTGTCGGGCTGCTCGAACAAAAACACATTCCTGCTTATCCTGCTGCGCAGGCGCTGGATGTTTGAGCCTTCCTTGCCGATTGCCTTGCCCATGAAGCCGTGGGGCACCATGAACGCAACGCCCCCTTCGGCAATGATGCAGTCCGAAGCCTCAACGCCCGTGGCGTCAAAGAACATGCGCATGCAGGTCAGTTCGTCATTAGATATCTTCTGCAAATGTTCACCCTTTCTTGTTCAGTGAAAGTATGTCCGAATCGCCGCCGCTAAGCACCGACATTACGCCGACTGGATAGGGCTTACCGCAAATGTTCCCCAGATCGCTTGAGGTCCCCTCAAACTCGAAGTAGGGGATGTTGGCGAGCTTCGCCTTCTTCTCCAGCGTTATCCTGAGGTCCACGGGAAGATTCTGGGCAAGCACTATGAGCTTGCTCTTGCCGTTGTGCAGGGACCTTTGCGCCTCGTTCTTTCCCAAAAGCACTTCACCAGTGTCAACCGCCATGCGGATTGCTTTTTGAATGTCCATTCATATCACCCTATATTATACATACTAGCAGTTATCGCATCACCAGGCGCACCTTGCCGGTGCCCAGCTTTACCGTCTGGCCGATGATGATGTTCTCCGTTACGCCGTTGAGCGGGTCCTCCTGGCCTTCTATGGATGCATTGACCAGGTGCTTCACCGTCTCTTCGAACGCGGCCCTTGCGAGCACGCTCGATTTTCTCCCCGAAAGCCCGTGCCTGCCGACCGGCTCAACCGAGCCGCGCGCGCACATTGCATCCGAAATGAGCATCAGGTGCCTCACGTCGACCAAAAGGCCCTGCAGGTCCATCACCTGCTTGATCTCCTTGAGCATTGCGTTCCTTGCCGCCTCTATGCCGAAATGCTTCTCAATTTCGCGCACGTTATTGGAATAGAGCCTGCCGTAGTCCAAGTCGTCCACCTTCTTCACATCGTGCATGTTGAAGCCGCCCGCGCGGATAAAGTATTCGCCCGTCTTTTCGCTGTGCACCACGGTCGCCCTGTTCAGCCCCTTCACGCCCTTGAGCGAGACGGCCTTAACCTTGAGCGTTATCTTGCGCAGCTTGGCATAGGTCGTGTCCACGTGCAGGAGAATCTGGTCCCTCTTTGACTTTATCTTGCCGATCTTGTCCAGCTGCAGGCGGAGCATCGAGATGATGTTCTTCACCGTGATGCCCTTTGATTGCGCGAACTTTAGGTCGACCTTTATGCGCAGCTCTTTCCTCACGAAGTTTTCCGTGACCGTGCACACGTCTGAGAGCGAGACGTGCTCCAGCGCGATGGCCACCTCCTCGTTCTTCTTCTTGTCCTTCACGTACCTGGGGATGAGATAAATGTCGGTGAGCGGCTGTGCCGGCTCCCTTCTCGCATCCACCAGCTCAATGAGCCTCGGCAGGCCTGTTGGCACCTGCTCCGCAACACCCGCGTAGTGGAACGTACGCATGGTCATCTGCGTTCCCGGCTCGCCCAGCGATTGTGCGGCAACGATGCCCACTGCTTCCCCTGAATCAATAAGCTTTTTCACCATGCTTACACCTTTTTTGCCCTCATGGGGTCTTTCATGTCGCCGCCGTAGCGGATTTGCACCAGGTTGCCGTCCGAGTCGCGGACGCTCCTGTCATAATCGACATAGAGGTCCTGCAGCGCGTTAATGAGGCGCCTCTGCATGTATCCTGACCTTGCAGTACGGATTGCCGTGTTGACCAGCGATTCCCTGCCTCCTGCCGCATGGAAGAAGTACTCGCTCGGGGTGAGGCCCTTCATGAATGAGGAGCCCACGAACCCTTTTGCATAGGCGCCAACATCCATGCTCTTGAAATGCGGGAGCACCCTTCCCTTATAGCCGCGCCTTATCCTCTTGCTTCGCACTGCCTGCTGGCCGAGGAATGCGGACATCTGGATCACGTTCAGTATGGAACCCCTTGACCCGATGTTGGCCATTACTATTGACGTGTTGTCCTGGCCGAAGTAGTCCTTGAGTATGGTGCCCGTTGAGTCACGCGAGTGGCTCAGCACCATCATGATCTGCTCTTCAAGCGTTTCCTTGAGAGTTTTTCCCGGCGACCTTGAAAGCGTCTTGCCCTTGTACTTCACGATGAGGCCTTCCACTTCCTTCACTGCCTTGTCGCGGAGCCCGTCAATCACATCCGCGGTCTTCTTGTCAAGGTGGTAGTTCTCAATGCCCACCGAGAATCCGAAGTGCGTCACTGAGTAGACTGCCATTTTTGTGGACTGGTCAATGAATGCTCTTGCGGTTTCTGGGCCGTAGTCGTTGAACAGCTTCTCCAGGATTGTTCCCGAATAGCCTTTCTTCTCCATGGCGCCGTGCTCAAGGACGCCGTTCTTGATTATCACATAGCCGTCGTAGGGGCATTTTTCCTTGGTACAGTCGCTCACTTCCCTGCACAGCCTTGTCTTGTACTCAATGCTGAAATCCTTGGGGAGGAGCATGGAAAATATTTTCTTGCCAGTGTACATGCCGCTCTTGTCCGGCTCCGGCATTTCGTAAATGCCCGCAGCGCCGAGGAATCTGGATGCCTCGTCCTTTGTGAACTTCTCGCCCTTGCGCGTGAGCAGGTATGCACCGGACACGTGGTCTTCGTTTGGCTGTATGATTGCCGCACCGTGCCTTGGCGATAAAATCTGCCTCTCCACAAGCATGAGCTCCTCCGCCTCTGCGCGCGCCTCATATGTCTGGAGCACGTGCAGGTTCATCTCGTCGCCGTCGAAGTCCGCGTTATAGGGCGGGCATACGGCAACGTGCAGGCGGAATGTCCTGCCCGGAAGCACCTTGGTCCTGTGGCACATCATGGAGGCTCTGTGCAGCGAAGGCTGCCTGTTAAATATTACAGGGTCGCCGTCCTGCAGCTGCCTCTCAACTATCCAGCCGACGTCCAATACGGTGATGAGCTCCTCAACGGTCTTGTCCATGAGCTTCCTGCGCCTGCCGTCCTTTCCAGTAACATAAACTACCTTGGGATATTCCGTCTTCCTCATGAGGGCCTTGCACTCCTCAATGTTCCAGGGAGTTACGTAAATCGGCACTGTCAATTCTTCCGCAATCGTAAGCGGGATGCCGACCTCGTTGATGCTCATGTTCGGGTCCGGCGATACAACCGTCCTTGATGAGAAGTTGACACGCTTTCCTGACAGGTTATACCTGAACCTGCCCTCCTTTCCCTTCAGCCTTTGCGTGAGCGTCTTGAGCGGGCGGCCCGACCTGTGCCTTGCGGGCGGCACGTTCGCGCTCTCGTTGTTGAAATAGGTGGTGATGTGATACTGCAGCAGCTCCCACAGGTCCTCAATGATAAGCTGTGGCGCGCCCGCGTTGAGGTTTGCATCAAGCCTCTGGTTGATGCGGATGATATCCACGAGCTTGTGGGTGATGTCGTCCTCACTGCGGTCGCCCGTGTCTAGTATAATAGAGGGCCTCATCTGCACGGGCGGGATTGGAAGCGCGGTAAGCACCATCCATTCCGGCCTTGCGCTCTCCGGGTCCATGCCTATCATCTTAAGGTCATCATCCGGGATTTTCGTGAGCCTCTCGCGGATCTCGATGGGAAGCAGCGAGCGCTTGCCTTCCATAATTGTGGTGGGCTTTTCGTACCTGATGTCCTCCTGCTTTGCCTGGCAGTGCGGGCATTTCTTGGTCTTCTTCATCTGCGCGAGCAGCTGCTCCTCGCTGAGCAGCTCGTCAAGCGTGTTCGTCGCGCCTTTCTTAACGAGCGTGCGCGAGCATGATGCGCAGGTTATCTTCAAAACGACCGCAATCACGCGTGAGAATTCCGAATGCAGGACGGGGCGTACCAGGTCGATGTGCCCGAAATGGCCGGGGCAGGTGTGCACCGTTCCGCCGCAGGTCTTGCAGCGCAGGCCCGGGTCGATGACCCCCATGCGCTGGTCCATCAGGCCGCCGTCAATGGGATAGCCGTCCTCGTTGTAGGTGTCCGGCACGGTCACCTTGATAACGGACATCTTTCGCACTGCTTCAGGCGAGAACAGCGTGAACTTGATTGCGTCAACTTTCTTTTCAGTGAATTCCATCATACCACTCACCCCGTTACTTTCCCTTCTCGCCCAGCTTGAGGCGGGGGAAAATGCCAAGAGATTTTATCTCGTCGAGCAGCAGCTTGAATGCATAGCTCATCTCAATCCTTTCCATGCGCGTGCCCTTGCATACGGGGCAGTAGTCGCGCCGCTTCACGTAGTCATGGACCCCGAGTGAGCCGCAGTTCGCGCACACAAGGGCGACCGTCTTGTCGCTCTGCTCCAGCAGGCGCTCCTTGATAACCTGGGATGCGCCGTAGCCGATGAGGCAGTCACGCTCCATCTCTCCGAACCTGAGGCCTCCTTCCCTTGCCTTTCCTTCAGTCGGCTGGTGCGTGAGCAGCTGCACCGGGCCCCTCGAGCGCACGTGTATCTTGTTGCTCACCAGGTGGTGGAGCCTCTGGTAGTATATTACGCCTATGAAAATCTTTGCCTTGAGCTTCGCGCCGGTTATGCCGTCGTAAAGTATTTCCTCGCCGGTCTCCTCAAACCCGTACTTCTTGAGCTCGGCACGAAGGTCTTCCTCCTTCTCGCCTGAGAACATGGTGCCGTTGATGTTGCGGCCGCTCATGCAGCCGACCTTGCCGCCAAGCATCTCAATGATGTGGCCCGCGGTCGTACGGCTGGGGATTGCGTGCGGGTTGACCATCAGGTCTGGCACGATGCCGCTTGCGGTGAACGGCAAATCCTCCTGCGGGCACAGGTAGCCGAGCACTCCCTTCTGCCCGTGCCTCGACGCGAACTTGTCGCCCAGCTCGGGCACCTTGAGCGAGCGCAGCTTCACCTTGACGAGCTTGTTGCCCGCGAGGCTCTCACTCAACATCACCGAGTCGACGATTCCGTAGTCGCCTCCCTTTGCGGTGACTGAGTTTTCCCTGCGCTTTTCCTCTGTGATTCCGAATGTCGCCACCTCTTCCATGAACCTGGGCGGCGACACCTTTCCGATAAGCACGTCACGGGGCTTTATGCTGACTTCGGGCAGGATGATGCCGTCCTCGTCGAGGTTTTTGTAGAGCTCTTCCTCCCTGTAGCCCACGATGTTTGGGGTTGGCGCCATGAGCTTGTCCTTCTGGCCTCCCGGATATCTCCTCTCCTCAGTCTCGTATGTCTTGTAAAAGACAGAGCGGCCGAGCGCCCGGTCTATTGAGTTCTTGTTTATGACGAGCGCGTCGCTCATATTATAGCCGTAGTAGCTCATCACCGCGACAACGAAGTTCTGGCCCGCGGGCCTCTTGTCGAAGTTGAGCGCCTTGTAGGATGATGTCTGCACGAGTGGTGCCTGCGGGTAGAACTGCACGTGGCCCCTCGAGTCCTGCCTGTAGTTGAAGTTCACCGAATAAAGGCCGAGCGACTGCTTGGTCATTGACGAGGCCATGGTAAGCCTGGGCGATGAGTTGTGGTCCGAGTAGGGGAACGTGGATACGACCACTCCCGTAATGCTTGAGTTGTCAATCTCGAGATGCGTGTGGCCCGGGGTCAGCTCGTCCTCGGTCATTGCAATCAGCGAGAGTGAGCCTTCCTCCTCAGCGTCAAGGTTTTCGATTATGCCTTTTGCGAGCAGGTCATTCCAGGCAAGCTCGTTGCTCTTGAGCTTCTCAATGTGCTCCTTTGTGAGCAGGGGCTTGCCGTTCTTAACCACGATGTAGGGCCTCCTTATGCGGCCGCCGCTGGTGTTAATGTGTATCTCACCCGTGCTCGGCTGGTAGGAAATATTGAGATTGGACGTGAGCTCGCCGGTCCTCCTCTTTGCGATAACTTCCTTCACGAGCTCGTCCCCATTTTCGTGGAACCCCATGTAAAGGCCGTTGAGAAAGACCACTGCGCGCGTGGTTTTTTCCTTGTGAACTTTTGTCTTGTGAGTTGCCATCATAATCACCTATTCCGCTTCCTTCACGCCCTGGCCCCTGATGAGCCGGATTACCGCGCCGTCTTCGGTGGCTGCGGTGGGCATGGAGACATCAGTCATCAGCGCAAAGTTCTTCACCAGCGAGCAGCTCGGGCCTTCAGGCGTTTCTGCAATGCATACCTTGCCCCAGTGCGTCCCGTGCAGGTCCCTTGCCTTGAAGTGCGGGTGCCTCCTGCTAAGCGGTGAGATAAGCCTTCTCAAATGCGAGGTGGTTGCGAAGAAGTTTGTGCGGTCGAGCATCTGCGATACGCCGGACTGGCCTGCAATCCAGTTGCCGGTTGCGAGCGCGTACTTAATCCTGTCTGATAGCGCGTCCGGCCTGATTGCGGTCTTCGCCGTAATGCGGCGGCCACGTGCAACACTGCGCTCAACCTGGTAGGTGACGTCCTTTATGAGGAACTGGAATGCGTACCTGAACAGGTCCAGCATCAGCTCGCCTGCAAGCTTCACCCTCTTGTTCATGTAGTGGTCCCTGTCGTCCGCCGGCACCCTGCCGTTTGCGACGAGAACTGACCTCTCGAGCATGCTTATGAGATAGCGC
>CAILAH010000010.1 GCA_903832205.1 uncultured Microcaldota archaeon
CAAGTCCAATATCGAATTAGAGCTGAAGGGGTCCTAACGCTGGATGCATGGGTGGTAGGGCCCGCTGGGGCCCTACGCCGAGGAGGCAGAACCCGGTTAACGCGTACGCCTGGAACTATGGGCAGGGGGAGTGTGTGCAAAATCCCTATGGGATTTTGACACGTCAAAAACCTTTGGTTTTTGAACGCCCCCTTCCCATAAGACCCAATCCCCCCATAAGAGAGTGATACTTTCTTTTAGGGTCGGTTTTCTTTGGCTTGTTCATTCGCGTAAGCGAATGACACCAAAAGAAAAAGGACAGCGTATCCCCTCACGGGGTTAGGAGTTCAAATCTCCTCCTCGGCGTTTCTTTTTTGATTTTTCGCCTCGTCGGTTTTGCCTTCGGCAAAATCTCTGCAGCACAGCTGCAGATCTCCTCCTCGGCGTCAGTTTTTTCTTTGGAAAAGAAACGTACGTTTTCCTTTTGGAAAACGACGCGTCATTTGCTTTAGCAAATGAACGAACCGGGTAAAAAGAAAACTTACATCAAAGGGGAGGGTGTAGACCACACGAGGGAGGGGGAATGCGTCCCCCTCCATCAGTGAAAGGTTTAAAAATAAACCCATTTTAAAAATAGCACTCGAAATGTGCTTTCTCGTTCTGAGAGAGTTTGTGACCCTCGTGCTTGCACGGGGCTAGACTAAGGTGATAAATTGGCATATAAGGAAAAAGATGAAAAGACAGGAGGCCACGCCTCCGAAACATCGCCAAAGGTGACGCACAAGGACAAGGATAAAAAGGAAAATGCTGCTCCCGAGAAAAAGTCAGAAGTAAAGGAGAAGGCACTTCCCGATGATGTCAGGGGAATTATCCGTGTGGCCGGAAAGGATGTTAAGGGAGACGTGCCCATGAGGAAGGCGCTCTACCACGTGAAAGGCGTGGGAAAGAGGTATGCCGACGTGTGCTCGGAGATAGCGGCAAAGAAGCTGAATGTCGACGAGAACATACTCGTAGGTAAGCTGAGCGATGTGCAGCTGGATGAGATCGAATCAATCATGTCGAATCCGCTGGAGAACGGCCTGCCGCTATACATGCTCAACAAGAGGAGAGAATTCACAACTGGAAAGGATAGGCATCTGATAAGCAACGACCTGGACTACTCAGTGAAACAGGATATTGACAAGGAAATGAAGAGCAGGTCATGGAAAGGCATCAGCCACATGTACAGGAAGAAAGTCCGCGGCCAGAGGACAAGGACCAGCGGAAGAAGCGGAGGCTCAGTCGGCGTCGTGAAGAAGAAGTTGGCGCCGGGAAAGGCACCCGATAAGAAGGAGGACAAAAAGTAGGTGATGCCTTATGGGAGACCCGATAAAGCCAAAGAAGAAATACGAAAGGCCGCCAACTGAATGGAACGCCGAGCGTATCGCCGAAGAGAACGGGCTCAAGCTCGAGTTCGGCCTGAAGAGCACGCAGGAAGTGTGGAAAGCGAGGGCGGAGCTCAGGAGAATAAGGACGAACGCAAGGAAGATTCTCGCGGGCGGTGACAAGGGAAAGGGAAGTTCCAAGGAAATCATGGACAGAATCAAGAGGTACGGCCTTCTCAAGCTGGTTGAAGGCAAGGAGTATACCATTGACGACCTCCTGTTGCTTAACGTCAGGGATATCCTGGAAAGGAGGCTCCAGACGCGAGTGTTCAAGAAAGGGCTTGCAAGGACTGTAAAGCAAGCAAGGCAGCTCATCACCCACGGCTATATTGCCGTGAACGGAAAGAGGCTGACTGTCCCCAGCTACATGGTCCCGCTGAGCGATGAGGACGCAATCGGCTATTATAAGAAAATAGAGATTGCGCCCAGAATCGTTGAGGCGGAGGCTGCACCGGCAACGGAAGAGAAGCCGGTAGCAAAGGCGGGTGAGTGAAATGGTGGGAGAAAGGAAAGCTGCAGTGGCGCACGTCCACTCATCTAAGAATAACACGGTGATTACGCTCACTGACATCAGCGGCGCGGAGACGCTGGCAAAATGCACTGGAGGCATGATAGTGAAGAGCGACAGGTCGAAAGGGTCGCCCTATGCAGCCATGCAGGCCGCGTTCAAGACCGCAGAGATCGCCAAGGAGAAAGGCATTAACGCGATTTACATACGCATCCGCGCAAAGGGAGGGCACAATGCGAAGACGCCCGGCCCCGGTGCGCAGGCTGTTGTGAGGGCGTTGGCCAGGTCGGGGCTCAAGATACTCAGGATTGATGATGTGACTCCAATACCGACGGACACTACAAAGAGGCCTGGTGGAAGGAGGGGAAGGAGAGTATGAGCAAGATTGGCATTACGGAAATTAAGGAGAAGGGAGATAGGCTCACCTTCAAGCTTAAGGGCGTTACTGTGCCCTTTGCTAATGCGCTCAGGAGGTATGCGATGGGCCAATTGGCGACCTATGCGATCGACAAGGTTACTTTCTACGAGAACAATTCTGCGTTCTTCGATGAGTACCTTGCGAACCGCATCGGCCTGATACCCATCACTACGCCAGATAAGCTTGAGGAGGAGGTCATGTTCAGCCTTAACGCTGAAGGGCCGCTCCTGGTGCTTTCCTCTTCTTTGGAAAGCTCCAACCCCAAGGTCAGCGTTGCCAACAAGCATCTGCCCATTGTCGAGTTAGGTAACAAGCAGGTGCTGAGATTGGAATGTGTTGCAAAGAAAGGCAAGGGCAGGGACCATGCGAAGTTCCAGCCGGGCATATTATCATATAGCTATGATGAGCCTGGCGAGTACCAGTTCATGGTCGAGAGCTGCGGCCAGATTTCGCCAAAGGACATGGTGAAGCGCACACTCGGTGCGCTCATCGAGAGGTGTAAAGAGATTGAGAAAGAGCTCTAACGCGGGAGCAAGACGCACCTCCGGTTTTCCCGAAGGGAAAATACCTGGGGGTGCGGGGGTGGAAAACCCCCCGCGCAGGGGTGGCGGAGCCTGGTCAAACGCGTACGGTTGAGGGCCGTATGGCCTAGCGCCTGCGAGCGTTCAAATCGCTCCCCCTGCATTTCCATTGGAAATGTACGGCGTAATTTCCCACAAGGGAAATGTGCAGTCCGGTGTCGCCGGACTTGCGCTTTTGCCGCAAGGCAAAATGTCGCCTGCATTTAAATATTTACGAAGGTGTTGATGATGATAAGAGGAACAGAAAAAGAGGACCTGAAGGGACTAATAATAAGACTCAAGAAGCTCGGTAGGAATGCTGCCATATGGGTTACTGCGGCAAGGATGCTTTCACTGCCCAGGAGAAGGCAGGTTATAGTTAATATCGCAAAGGTTGCCGAGTCTGTGAAGGGCGAAGAGGTAGCGCTCGTGCCGGGAAAATTGCTCGGTGACGGGCTCATTGAGAGCAAGGTAAGGGTCGCCGCATATGCGTGGACCGATACCGCGAAAACGAGAATTGAGGCCGCAGGGGGCAAGGTGCTCACCATTGATGAGCTCGTAAAGGAGAACCCCAAGGGCACCAATGTGAGGATACTAAGGTGAATTTGATGGTCAAGATTATTGATGGCGACGGGCTCATTGTTGGAAGGGTTGCTACCTATGCTGCGCACAGCGCGCTCATGGGCGAGGAGATACACATATTCAACGCCGAGAAGATGGTGATGAGCGGCAACAGGAAGTACCTTGTCCAAAAATACATTGACAGGAGAAGCGTAAAGGACATGGCCGACCCTGAGCACTCACCCAAATGGCCGAAGAGGCCCGATTTGCTCGTGAAGAGGATAGTGAGAGGCATGCTGCCCTACGACAAGCAGAAGGGCAGGGACGCATACAAGAGGATTCGCGCCTACATCGGCACGGAGGATGTGAAGGGCGAGAAGGTCAAGTTCAACGACTCGTTCAAGAAGGACAAGCTCGAGAGGTTCATTACCATCTTGGAGCTGTGCGAGTCACTCGCATATAAAGGGTGATTATGATGACTACGACGGAAAAACCAAAGGAGAAGGCTGCCGCTCCAAAGCCTGCAAAGCAAAAGGATGCAAAGGGCAAGGCAGTGGCACCCGTAAAGAAGGCACCGCCGAAATCCAATGTTATTGTTGTGAGGGGAAAGAGAAAGGAGGCGGTTGCGCGGGCGTACATAAGGAAAGGGACAGGAAAGGTGCGCGTGAACAAGATGCTTCTCGATTCCATTGCAAACCCATACACAAAAAGCCTGATGGGCGAGCCGCTCACCATCGTTGACGACAAGGTGTCCAAGAGCGTGGACATTGATGTGGATGTTTACGGGGGCGGGCCGATGGGCCAGGCGCAGGCGGTCAGGTGCGCGATTTCCCGCGCGCTTGTTGCATTCACAAAGGATTCGTCACTCCGCGAGGAGTTCCACAAGAGGGATAAGTTCTTCCTCATTGAGGACTCAAGGAGGGTTGAGCCCAAGAAATACAAGGGGCCAAAGGCAAGGGCAAGGTTCCAGAAATCGTACAGATAGGGTGATTTGAGATGATGTTCCCCATTAGATGCTTTACATGCGGCGCCGTGCTCGCTGACAAGTATGAGGAGTACAAGAAAAGGACCGGCAACAACGAGAGCGTTAAGGAAGTGCTTGACGCGCTCGGCGTTGATAGGTACTGCTGCCGCAGGATGTTCATAGGCCACGTTGACAACGTGAAGGACATCATGAGGTTCTCAAGGTTCTGAGCCGAGAGAGGCTTAGATTACCCCAACTTTCTTAGCGTCGGTTCTTTGGGATTGCTCATTCGCGCGGGCGAATGGCGCCAAAGGAAAGGACGGGGCTGTGGGCTAACCTGGCATGCTATCGCCTTGGGGTGGCGGTGATCCCAGTTCAAATCTGGGCAGCCCCATCATAGAAAAAAAGCGTATGACGTTCAAATGAGGTGTAAAAATGCTGACGAAGCAGGAAGAATACATGGAATCCGGTATACACATCGGGACTAGGCTTAAGACTCCATACATGAGCAAGTTCATCTACAAGATCAGGCCAGACAAGCTGTTCGTGATGAACCTGGAGAGCATTGACGAGAGGATCGGTGCCGCGGCAGAGCTCTTGGCAAGATATGACCCAGACAAGATACTGGTGATTGCATCAAGGCTTTATGCGATAGATGCAGCAAAGAAATTCTGCGATGCGGTTGGCTGCCAGCTCGTTGACGGCAGGTTCCAGCCGGGAACGCTCACAAACCCGAAGAGCAAGCACTTCACCGAGCCGCAGCTCGTCTTAGTTTCTGACCCGAGGACGGAAATACAGGCCTTGAAAGAGGCGGCATTCAGGGGCACGCCCACAATAGGGCTGGTGGACACTGATAACTCGGCAAGATATGTTGATTTGGTCATCCCCTGCAACAATAAGGGTAAGAAATCGCTCAACTTGATCTACAAGCTCCTTGCGATAACCTTGCTAAAGATGCGCGGCGATAAGGAAGGCGAGGCAAAGGCCAAGAAAATGTTCGAGGAGGAAGACCTTGGCGAGAGCGATGAAGAAAGGGAAGAGGCGATTGAGGAGCAGGCTGCAGAGGAAAAAGAGACCGAGATGAAGAAGAACGCTCCCAAAAAGAAGAAGAGAGACTAAATTCCTTTCTTATTTTTCAATTTATTCTTACGCAAAAGATTTGGGTTCAAACTAAATTAGCGAGAGCGCCCAGAGTGCGAAGAGCGTTCCGAGAATTAGGATGAGCGGGAGGACGAGCTTTGTTACCGCAACTATTGCATTAACCGTGCCGATGAGCTTGAGCGACTGCTGCGGGCCGAATACCTTTATGCGAATGGGGACGGTTGCGGATGCGCAGGTGAATGGCGTTGCGCTCTTGAGGAGTTTTGCTGCATTCTCCATTATGTCATTCTCAATTAGGGAGGTGCTTTCCTCCGAAGAGCCGCCCATGGGGTTAACAACGCCGCTCACCTTGTTCAGGAGGTGCGTGTCGGTGCTCATTATCACCGCATTCTTGAAATATTTCTTGAGCTTTTCTTCGAGGCGCGATTTGGTCTCGGAAGTGATGCCGTTTGCGTCAAAGATTACGTAAACAACGGAGCTGGATTTGGAGATGAAGCAGAACATTGAGATTCCATTTCCGCTTATGCCGTGTTCCCTGTACTCGGGCCTGTTGAATTTTACGAATGCGAATTTGGCGGTATCTGGCTTTGCTTTTTCAAGCGAATCGTGGAGTGCGCGCATTGCGCCCGCATATTCCGACGCTTCCGGAGAGCCCAGAAGGAACTGCGTTATTTCACCTGTCTCCGCATTGTGCTCATCCGCAATCATTGTCGTCTTGAAATCCTTGGTGCCGATTTCACGGAGAAGCAGGCCGAGCCCGTAATCCATATCTTCAGTCGTGTTCGGGTGCCTGCTGAATGATGAGAGCACCGTCTTGTCTAGTATAAGATGCGATGCGGATGCGTGGCCATAATGCGTGCGCGCAAACGCGAATTTTGCAGGGACGAGATGCTTTTGCGAGGAGAGGACGAACGAGTTGAGCGGGCCTGTGAGATTGGTGAGCTGTTCGTTCGTGGTCGGGTTATAATCGTGCGTGCAGGCGCCGTGCATCACGATTGAGCAGTCAACTTTCTTCTCCAGCTCCTGCGACATGAGAGCAGGGAAATCACTGCCGCCCAAATTGCCGAACGGGCCGAAGTGCACCTGAGGCGAGGTTATGAGGCAGGAACCTTCGGTGTTTTTCACGAGGAGGGAATCAACATATGTGTCTGAATAGACGCCTATGCGGTCGAATTCCGCATCGAGGTCCTTGGACTCGTAGAGCCACTGGGAGACAAACAATGAGAACGCCTTGGTGCCCGATACCGAGAATGCCTTCTTGATTGGGGCGTTGATGAAATAGAGAAGCAGGTAAACGAAGACGGAAAATATGAATGATGTGACCGCGAGCTTCAGGAACAAATCGCGCGGTGCTGCGGTGATGTACTGCGTGTAATAGAGCATGAGCGAGAAGAAGAACAGCTGGATTAAAGTGAGCACCACTGCGGAGTAGCGAAGGCGGAATATGTAATAGGAACAGAGGAAGACTATTAGTGCAACGGCGGAAAACCCGAGCGCGAGCAGATTGATGCTGCCCGTCGTGAAATACACTGTGTAGATTACGGTATAACAAAGGGCGGCAATGAGCATGAGGAAGAGCGAGCGCTTTAGCATAACGCTGCGCAGGATGCGGAAGAGCAGTGCGGAAAGCGTGGCGGGAACAACGATTATAAGGAATGATGTGAGGAATGCCTGGAACACGTTCGATGTCTCAATGAATGAGAGGAGGGTTGCGAAGATTAGAGAGAGCGCGACCAAGAGCAGGAGCTGGGACGTGGAGCTGGGCAATGAAATGAACAGGTTGGTGAGCTTGACCGCCTTTGAGATGTCCTTGCTTACCTTGGATTGCTCAGTTGTGTCTGCCCTTGAGATGTCCTTGCTTACCCTTGACTGTTCCGGCTCCTCTTTCCTTTCGTGAATGCCTCTCTTCGCTTTGTTAATTTCAGGCGTCATACGTGAGATAATAATATGAGAAACTTTAAAAAATGGTTTAAACAGAAAAGCTTCTGATGGCAGAGCAGAAAACAAACGGTGTCAAAAAGCTGGAAGCGGCTAGCAAGAAAAAAGGGCAGCTTGCGCTCCGGGACATACTTGTGGAAGAGCCAGTAAGGGAACCAAAGCAGCTTGAGCTTTCGGGCGTACTTGTTGATGGGCCGGCAAAAGAGAAAAAAGAGGGGATGAGCAGGGATGAGCTAATCTCCAGGGTTGCGCTGGGCGGGCTTTTTGTGGGCATGTTCTTTGCCATCTCCATGGCGATTTTTCAGGGCGCAAAGCAGAATTCACGGACAACTCCCGAAGCGCATCCGGGCAGCTCCATCTGCATGTTCAAGGGAAAGGAGCTCAGGTGCGACCCGCGCGTCAAGGAAAACGCGGAGCTTGAGGCATACATTGCGCGGCTCGCGAACCAGGTTAACATGGGAAATCCGTCTGTGGTGAAGCTGTTGGAGATGCTCAAGTACGAGGCATCAACTATTCCAAGCACAAGCACGGCGGTGGGCACCTACGGCAACAGCGAGAAGCTGGTGACGGTGTACAGCGACGCGGTTGGCTACGGCTCCAGGTCTAACGTGACCGTGCATGAGTTTTTGCATTCCGCATTCGCCAGATATTTCGACGATGCAGGGAGGGCCGGGATTGCCTCCGTGATAATGCCATTTGTGGAGCTGGCGAAGCAGATGGACAAGGAAATGTCCATACCCTGGCTGGAATATGAGATGGGAAAGCTGGGCCCCGAGGAGATAACATTCCTGGGCAGGATAAGGAGATACATGGATTTTGGGAGCGTAAAATCAAGCCCGGTCGAGGAGACATTCTGCTATCTGGCGGAGGAGAGGGATGCGGGGATGCCGCCGCAGCTGCTGCCGTTCTATTCGCAGGTCCTGTCGCAGGAGTACATTGCAAACCATGTGGCGAGCCCGCACGTCAGGTTTGAAAAGATGATTTGTTTCTATTACTGGTATGCGGGCATTGTGAGGAAACAGTCGCCCGCAACGCTTTTTGATGAGCCGGAATTGCCGCTCCCCGTGTGCGGGGAATAGGCTTTAATGTCTGCATTCAATTACAGTGTCGCTTAGCACGCGCAGGAGCGTTGGCTGGAGGGGCGAAATGTCGTAGCCCTCCTCCATTGCGTACGCGAGCATGCCAACCACGACGCTTTTCAGGGTGTGGCGGTCTTTGTGCTCAAAGTAATCGTCCTTCAGCATTTTTCTTATGCCATCCCAGTTTTCTTTCTTGATGTAAAGGAGCGTAATGGAGGCAGCGGCGGCTTTCCTGTAGTTTTCATTCTCGCTTTCAAGCGCGGTCTGCAGGAAACTCAGGTTTTCCTCCCAGATAGCGGTTGCAAATGCGTTAATCGTGTGGGTCGGGTCCGGGCCCTTGTAGTCGGGGTTGAACTCCTTCTTGACCATCTTCAAGAACAGCTTATCCATTGCGATGCGCTTCTCCTGCTTCACGATTGTGGGTGGCTTCTGCGTGAGACTTGGAGCGCATGCGCCTGGAAGAAGAAGCATGGGCGCTGCGGCAAGTGCGATGAGCGCCGCTTTCTGCGCTTTGCGCTTGAACCAGTTCTGCTTTGGAACTGCGATTGTTTTGGAATCAACGAGTGATTTTTGCATGATGGATTTGGGGCTTAATGGATTTTTAAACCCTGCGATAGGGGCTGCAGCGGTTGGAAAAGGTTTAAAATTTCATCCGCTTCCAATTGTTTTGTATGGCACCGCCGGTTGAGGTCGTTGCGCACGGCAAAAAAAATACTGTTTCTGACAAGGCAATAAAGGCGGAACTGAAGAAGGCAAAGGACAGGGGAGAAGATCTGTCGCTGCTTGCGGAGTATCCGCTTTCAGACGTGTCAAGGATTATAGATGCCAGCATTTGGGGCATGCGCAGCCTTGCCCAGAGGGGCGGGGTGCCAGCGAAAAAAATTAATGGGAAGGTGTGGATGTTTTCAGGTGAGACGGTGCTCGCACTGCGCCATCTCAAGGCAAGGGCGGAATCCAGCGTCCCAATAATGGATGCTGCGCAGAGGATTAATGTTCCAGGAAATCAGGCGGAGGGCGAGGACGCAAAAAGGAGAAGGAGAAGGCTTTACGAAACATTTTATGCCCATGTAACGAATGACTGCTTTGAATACACGGGCCCGGAGGGAAAAACAGTATCGATTAAACTTGAGAGGGACTTTTCCGGCAGGGCGTTCATGCGCGAGAGGGATGTGAAGCGTGCTGAGCGGGATTTCCAGATGATAAATCGGGCGTTGCATCCACATACGGCCGCAAAAATAATCGGCATTGGCGTCGATACGCTTCTTGATTACCGCGATGGGAATGAGATGAAAATCCCGCTGCCAGACGGCACCACATTCAGCCTGAAAATCATTTACACTGCCATGGGCAGGTATGGGTTCCTCCCTGAAGATGTGCAGAAGGCTGCGGAAACACGCAGGCGCCTGACGCTCAATATCGTATCGCTTTACAGCATGTCAGGAAGGCTCCATATCCATCCAAGGACCATAAGGACCGCCGCAAAGCTCGAGGAGATTGTAATACAGAAGCGGGGGACTGACGATTTCTTGTGGAAGAAGGATTTCAATATGCTTCGCGCGCATTTTGAATATCTCGGCAGGGATACGCTCTCGCTGCGCTGGTTTTTCAAGGGGGCGCATTACAGGAGGGAAGAGCGCAAAAGGCTCAAGCCGCGCATCCTAAATACCGTTGTAAAGGATGTCACGGGAAGGAGGCACTTCAATTTCCAGGTTGCGGGAAATCTGCTTAGCATCCGCGCATATCCTGTTGGCACCGCAAACAACTATCATATTGAGCGGAGGGACATCCCAAGGCTGGAGAGCCTCATTAAGCTGCTGGAATTTGAGGATGCGGGCATTTCCAAATATGGCGAAGAGATTATGCAGGTGAGGGTGGCCTATGCGCACGCAAGGGCGAACGGGGTGCCGCTTGCGCTGCTCAATGAGATAATCGGGAAGAGCAAAACCTGGGACAAGGCGGTTGCAGCGATTAATAAGGCGTTCATGAAAAAGGCGGGCATCTCAAAGGGCAGGCCATCGGAGGGCCTGATGGAGCGGGTGATGAGGCGAAATGCCAAAAAGGATAGTGACAAGAACGATACTGACGATGGGGAAGGGCAGGAGGACGAATTTTAGTTGGGAAAGGAAAACAGAAAATAAAATAAAAAAGAAATGAGGTATATCTCTGGGAGATCTGTTTTAGAGCGCTTCGAGGCCCAGTAACTGGGCATCGGTGTCGGACATCTGCCTCTTCTCCTTGTTCGTAAACTGCATGGTGGGCGTGAAGTTGTAGTCAAGTATCTTGCTCTTCACACCGGTCACAATGGAGGTGACAAGGTAGTTCTCGCCGAGCCCGTCTATTACGCGCGCTCCCATCTTCACGTCTGCCGTGTCCGCAAGCGTGCCGCTTATTCCCTCGCCTATCTTAATCGCGTCGCCGAGCGAAAGGGACTTTCCTCCGGCTATGTGTATGAGCGCCCCATTGGCACCTGCTATGTCAACATCCAACAGCGGGTTGGCCAAAGTGCTATCGATTGCGCTCTGCACACGGTCGGTCCCCTTTCCCTCACCAACGGAAATCATAGCCAAGCCCTTATTGGTCATAAGGCTCTTGACATCCGCGAAGTCGATGTTCATGAGGCTCGGCATCTTGATGGTATCCGAGATACCAACAATTGCGTTCGCCACAATCTCATCGGCCAGCGAAAATGCCTTATCGATTGGCAGGTTTGGCACGTAGGAGACGAGCTTGTTGTTGTCGATCAGGACGACCGTGTCCGCGTTCTGCCTGAGCAGCTGGATTCCAGCAGCCGCCTTTTTCAGGCGGGCGCGCTCAAGCGCAAACGGGAATGTCACCATTGCGACAACCGTAGCTCCCTGCTCCTTCGCGATTCTTGCGACAACGGGTGCGGAACCGCCACCGGTCCCGCCGCCCATGCCAGCACACACGAACACTAACTCCGCATCCTTGAGCGCATCCTGGATAATCGCCTTGTCCGCCTCTGCGGCGCGCGCCCCCAAATCCGGGAAGCCGCCGCAGCCAAGCCCGCGCGTGAGCGCGTACCCGAGCACGTGCTTCTTGTGCGCACGCGTTATGCTCAGGTGCAGCTTGTCGGAGTTCATGGCGATTGTCGAGGCGCTCTGGATACCGAGGTCCGTAATCCTGGTCACGGTGTTGCATCCTGCACCGCCGAGGCCGATTACGGCAATCCTCTCTCCAATTACGTGTTCGATGTCTTCCACTCTTCCACCGCCTAACCTATCACTTCTATGTCGGTAACTGCTCCCTTGTCTTCTTCAGTCTGACCGAACTTGCCCATTATGCTTGCACCGGTAACACCCGTGACGATTGCGACGATTTCAAGCTTGCCGTCGTAGTTGGGCAACAGCCTTGCGCCCCACTTCACGTTTGCTTCGTCGTCCATCTTCTCGGATATGAATTCACCTGCCTTAACAGCATCACCGAGCGTGAGGTCGCGTCCACCGGAAATGTGGATTAGTGCACCCTTCGCGCCGGCAAAGTCGACATCAAGCAGCCTGTTCTTCAATACTGATTCTGCAGCACCACGCACGCGGTCTGGGCCCTTGCCCTCTCCCACTGCGATGAAGCCTACTCCGCCGTCCGCCATGATTGAGCGCACGTCTGCAAAGTCAATGTTAATCAATGAGGGCTGTGTTATTGTCCACACGAGGCCGCTGATTGCCTTTGCAAGGATTTCGTCTGCAACTGCAAATGCATCGTTGATTGGCAGGTTGGGGACGAGCTCTACGAGCCTGTTGTTGTCGAGAATAATGATTGAGTCCGCAACCTTCCTGAGCTTTGCGATGCCCTCGTCAGCCTTCATCCTCCTTGACCTTTCAAGTGCGAATGGGTAGGTGACCATTGCGACCGTAATCGCGCCCTGGTTCTTTGATATCTCCGCAATGACAGGTGCTGCACCGGTACCGGTACCGCCTCCCATTCCTGCACAGATGAACACCAGGTGTGCTCCAGACAGTTCCCTCTCGAGTGTTGCCCTCTCGACCTCTGCGGCCTTGGCGCCCACTTCAGGGTAACCACCTGCACCGAGACCCCTCGTTATGCTTCTTCCGATGAGGATCTTCTTTGCGCGTGGGTCAATCACATTCAAGTGCTGCTTGTCCGTGTTTACGGCAATCAGCTCTGCGCCCTTAACGCCTGCTGCAAGCAGCCTGTTGAGAGTGTTGTTTCCACCGCCACCGACTCCGATGACTACGATCTTGATGGAATCATTATCCATCGAGTCGTTTGCACTCGTTGCTGCTTTCTCGCTTTCGCGGTTTCCCAAGGCAGATCTTATTATGCTTTCCATGGTTCTCCCTCTTAAATACTTTGTTATCGTTATGGGAGCATAAGCTTAAATACCAAATCTGACATTGAAATAAATTGTCAGCGCCCTGCGTTTATGCCCAAGGGAAACGGAAATCATAAGAATCTTAAATCTGAGCCCAGATATCAATGAAAATGCAAATCTGACGATTTTAGTCACTTATTATACCCTGTGGCTACAATTGTTTTAGAAAATAAGCATAAGACAAGCAACTAAAACTAGTCAAATAAGCGAAATCGAGCGTTTAGATGGTTTTGAGATGAAATCCAATAAGAAGGCAATCCCAAATCTGCAAATCAGAATTTAGAAAGCTTTTGAGAGCTAATAGAGTAATTAAAATCAGCGGAATTGTGCAGGAAAATTATGTACGCTAAAGGTGCGCAAAAGGAAACGTATTTATATCATAAGACGTGTTATGAAGGTAAAAATAAATGCAAAAATTGGGGGGTTTGGGCGAGAGCGGTTGCAAGGGTTGCAGGGACCGCTGGGGCCCTGCCTTGGGCTGTCACTACAAGATTCGTACCAGTCCCCTGCCAAGGTCCGCAACATTGGCATCCATGAGCTCCGCAATCTGGTGTATGAACGTGTAGGTTATGACAAAAGCGACGAGCGGATAGAGTATCATCGTAAGCATGAGGAACTGGACGATGTTTTTTATCTCGTCAATGCCATTGAGAAGGGACGAGAATGAGGAGCGCGGCTGCTCGTTCGCGGCGGCGGCAGTGCCGTAGAACTGCTGGTGCATCAGCGTCTTTTCGATGTAATAGTTTAGGTAGAGCCCGGGATTCTCCTGCTTCGCTATCCCGATTATGTCGCTCTGCTGCAAATCAAGAGTAGTATTGTAATTGAGCAGGAGCAGCAGGGTGAGGAACAGCGGATAGATGAAATAAAGGCCCACAGCTGACGCTATGAGGAACGAGCCCACGGAATGCGTGAACGGCATGGCACGCAGCACCACGCCGCCTGCAAACGCGAACACGAAATAGGTCTTGATGAGGTCAAGCAGGGCAAGCTGTATGTAGATGAACAGGTACCCGTAGAATATGTACTCCAGGGTCGATTGCACATACTCGGAAATCTTCGATGCGAATGATGAGAATGGCGCCTTGACCGTTTTCTCTGGGAAATTACGCTGGAACGAGCCGCTGGTGCCCGCGATTGCATATGTATAGTATATCCAGTCGTACATGTTCTGCAGCTTGTCAAGCCTGGTTAGGAGGTAGGCGCGCGCGCCGAGAATGTGCACCTCGCTGCATCCCTGCGTATTCGTCATGCACGCCTTCTGCGCATTCGTAAACACGGCCGACACCTCCGTCGCATGCATCTGGTCGGCAAGGCTGATAAAGAACACGCTCATGAGCGAGGCAAACATCAGCAGGATACCGATGCTGAAATAGAGTATGCCCGCGGTCGCAAGGCACTGGAACGCCTCGTTCACCGCCCAGGTTTCGGCCTTCTTGTACTGGAATATCTTCGATGCCATGTAAACGAGCGCAATCACGAACGTGGTGGCGAGCAGGAGTATCCCCGCGTTAACGTAGCCGCCATTATTGAGCACCTGCTGCAGCAGGTTTATCGCGGGCAGTGTGGATCCAACTATTATCGGGCCGGCCATCTCATATCACCATTTCTTTTCCGAGGTTTTCTTAGGCAGTTGTGTGCGAAGCACACAATTTGCAACCAAAGGTTGCAACTCCCAAAGAAAACTCATATCACCTTCAGCAATTGCACCACGTCAATGGGCTCGCCCATGGAGGCGGTCACGGTGCGCACAAGCTCTACCATCACGACGAATTCAATCATGGGCAGGATGAATCCCAGGAACAGGAATTGGCTATTGAAGAACATTATCGCGATGAACAGTGAAATCGGGTTGACAAGGAACCCAAGGAAAGACCTGCCGAGGAATGTCGCGCCCAGCTGGAACATCACGGTGAACGCGCCGGTGATTGCGGTCACGGCCGTGCCAACCTTGGGAATCTTGCTTGCCGCAAGCGAAATGGCGGACATGCCCGCTATTGCGCCAATGCCCATTGTTGCAATGTAGCCGGTGGGCGTGGCGCCCTGCGCAATTATTCCGCCCCTGCCCATCGAGTCGGGATTGTCCTGGTTTATCGAGCTTTTTATCTCGCACGTGCTGCCTTTCAGTTCCGAAACTTTTTTGCAGCAGAGCGTGGAATCGCCATTGGGAGGAGGGCCGGAGAGCACGCAGGGCGAGCAGGTGTACTTTTTTGTTGCCGGGTCCAGTAGGCCTATCTCCGAATTGCAGTTTTGCTGGCAGTCTGTGGCATCGCTGCAGCTAGGCGCGTTATAGAGCATTGAGTTTACCTGGCCCACATCGAATCCGGTGCTGCTTGCAAGTATGAGGAAATTGTAGGAGAGCATGAGCGGATAGAACAGGTACACGGAAACCGCCAGGCCTATCAGTGCCGCGCCGAATGAGCGCGTGGCGGGGATGGTACGCATCAGCACCCCCAATGGGAAGAACAATTGCATCCCCGTAATCAAGAATAGTTTGAGCAGGTAGTACTGCGCTGAAACGCTGATGATGCCGATTGTGAGCGTTGAGAATAGCGTCGGGCCGAGGTTCATTATGGGCTCGATGCCGTTGTATGCGCTCATATCGCCCAGGTTGGCGCCCTGGTTGACCTTCACCGACATCATCGCGCCGGACATGAGTATCTGCACCAGGAGCATCCTGTAGAATTTTTCGCCGAGATAATAGAGCGTTTCAAGGTAGAGCTCGGCGAGCTGGAAGAAGTTCAGGTTGTTGAGGGGAATGCCTATGGCGTTCATTTGCGCATAGAGGTTGCTATAGGCCGGGTTGGCGCTCAGGTCAATGCCCACGGATGAGAAATTGGCGTTGCAAAGTATGGTGTTGACCGCATAGGCGGCGATGAGGATTATGAACAGCCCCGCAATGTCGGCAATGCCCGCACGCACCATCCCCTTTACCTGGGGCCTATTGAGCAGCGAGCCGAGCATGTAGAGCAGCGCGTACACGAACACGCCGATGGATATTGCCAATAGCGAGTAGATGAACCATTCTGGGATTATCACATAGCCGCAGGTGTTTGTTGCCGAGATGCTGAATGGCGGTGCACTATATATATTAGTGGTAAGCAGAGCCAGCGCAAATAGTGTGGCCAACGGGAAGATGCGGGATGCTTGCGTAGGTAAGGCAATTGCCGTGCTGTGCTGCGCCTGGCTGCGATCACCGCAATCGCATTGCACCTGATTGCAGCTGCTGTTATTGCATTTTATGATTGCAGCATTGCGCCCCATTGCGGTTTTGCCTTCGGTTGCAGACATCATATCAGCCTCACCAGGTGCCCAAGGCTAATGGGCGTGCCCAGCACGTATTGCGAGAAATCGCGGATGAATATCACCACGATTGTGAAATTGATGAACGGGATTATCACCGCGAGTATGATGAATGATACTGCGGTCCCGGAGATGAGGTCGAACGCCATCACGAACAGGAATATGGCGAGCGCGCCCATGGAGAGCGCCGAGAATGCGCTCAGGCCGAACGCAAACTGGGATGCGAACTTGCACGCGGTGCCGAGCCCTTTCTTTGCGCAGAGCCTTGCCCAAATGGTTGGGCTCACGTCCCTGAGGGTTGTTGCCGCGGTTATGATTGATGATGCCGCGCTTGCGGCAGTGGCTGTGCCCAGCGCCACCACCGCCCAGGTGGGCAGCTTGCTCAGCTGTGTCGGGATGGCATCAAGGAACACGCCGCAGCCGGCGAGGGAATTGTTGTAATCATTATAGCTCATGGCCAATACTTCATAGGGGCCGGCATAGCCATTTGTGCCCATGTTGAGGAACTTCTTTGCCAATGGGCAATTCGCCCCTGCAGATACGATGGTGCTAAGCGTTTGTTGGTTGTAGAAGAACGGCATGAGGCCAAGGCCGTTCTTGAAATCCGGCGCGTTCGTGTTGGGCGGCGGGTTAAGGTTCTTATCGCTCACCAGCTCGCGCACAAGATAGATGTCAAACATGTACACCGCAGGCACGATTATGTAGGAGCCTATTGCGATTGCCAGGAGGACGTTGCCCGCATTGAGCGTGCCGGGAAATGCGCGCAAGAGCACGCCCAAGGGCAGGAATATGGGGAGCAGGTTTGTGTGCACTATGTCAAGGAACATGAGCTGGAACGTGTTGACGAAAAGCGAGGTCGTGATGAGCGTGATTCCCATGTTCATCGCAAACAGCATGGGCTTTGCGAACGCGGTGAGGTTGATGTTCACGAGGGCGCTTGCGACCGGGATTGTATACTGCTGGTTGATGATTCCCGAGATGCCGCCGTAGAGGATTGTTATGATGAGCAGGTGCACGCCGTAGTAGATTTGGTTCCACAGCAGGAACATCTTGCCTATGTCGTATACGTCGCCGCTCACGGGCATCCCGCCAAGGAACAGCTCAACGCAAAGCTGTGTCACCACCACGTATATCACCGGGAATGACGCAATCAGCAGCAGCGACATGAGCGCCTGGTAGAACGTGTCCTTGGAGATGGCGAGCATGCGCGAATCAGAGAACACCGAGGAGCCCATGTAAAGCACCGCCGCAATCAGGAGCGAGATCAGGATTGCGATATAGGCCGCGCCGCTCTGGCCCAGTATATTCTGCATCGCGGCCGCATTGTCGTTTATGCTCTGCTGGTTGATGGCGGCGTTTGCGCTCGCGATTAAGAGAAACAGGAACAATGATGCGCATACCGCTATTTTTGCTTTCATGCCATTGCCTCATTTTTGTGCCACGTCATCTCGCTGCCTATTGCCTCATATGAGCCTCGTGAGCCCCGCTATCTCCACGTCGCCGCCGAGCATCACAGAGATTTCACGGATTGCTGCCAGCGTGCCCGCGATTGCGAATATTGACGAGATTGTGGCCGCGAGCAGGATGCGCGCCACCACTTCAACGAGCGAATAGTTGTGGTTGTCCGGATTTGCCGCGTCATAGTAATCAAGCGATGAACCGAAGGCCGCATTTCCATCAGCGTTGGGGACCGCCCCGCTCTTGCCGATTTTGTAGGAGTACGAGCCGCCGCTAGCGGCGTTCTGTGCGAGCTGTCCCGCGGCGCCCGCATAGACATTGCCTGTATTTGCGCCTGGGTTTGCGGTCTTGTATTCTCCGATTACGTCATCAAAAGTCTTGGGCGAACCGCTATTGTCAATGATATCGCTGAACGTGACGAACAGGAATGCGTATTTGGATGTGTCAAGCACGAACTTGGTGTCGAAACCGGTTGTTGACTGCACCACCACGCCGCAGAGAATGTACATGTAAGGCAGGACGAAGAATAGCCCTAAAGTGATTCCCATCAGCAGGCCGCCCAATTTCCGCGTGAACGGGAGTATGCGCAGCACCAGGCCAATGCAGAACAGGTAGGGGAAGAAGTAGAGCGCATTCAAAAGCATGAACAGCTCCTGGAATTTCAGGAACAGCATCGCCTTGTAGAGGATGGAGAAGCACTCGCCGTAGATGTAGGCGTTTATGCCCTGGTATTTCCAGGGGCTGAAGCTGGTGAGGCCCACGCCGATATTTGCGCCCGCCGCCGTTGCGGACCAGTCAAATGCGCGCAGCGTTCCTTTTGCCAGGACGCGCACGTTGTTGTAGGACATGTCAAGATATTCGCGCGCCACCTTGACGTGGGCGGTAATCAACCCCGTGCCTGATGCAGTACAGGTCTGTGTGTAGAGCCCGCTTTCCTGCAGTGATGTGCAGAAGAGCAGGTTGGTGAGCGGGATTAATGTGAGCACGCTGGCGATGATGACCAGCGAGAATATGGCCTGGCCGAACTCGTGCTTTGCGAACCCCACGAGCCCGTCGTTCATGAAAGTCTTGCCTGCCATGAACATGAGCGCGACGAACAGGAAATGGATTAGTGATACCAGTAGCGCGATGGGGAACAGCGTGGTGAAGAATAACGTGAATAGCGGGTCCGCCATCAGGCAGTCACCTCTTTGATGAACTTCATCATGGAGCTTACCATTGCCGTGGTAAGAAGTATGGCTATGGCAGGGATTACCAACGCAATCACTAGCTGGCCGCCGAGCTCAAGGAACATATTCCTTATGCTTGAATAGTTGGCGAACGTGAGGCCCCAGAACAGGCCGTTCTCAACCGGCTGGAATGCCTTATAGGCGCCGTAGACTGCTCCAGTGTTGTGATAGAAATCGCGCGTGAGATTGTCATAGGTGGCGCTCTGCTGGATCTGGTCGTAGGCGCCCAGGGTAACCACATAAATGTAGGGATAGACCGTGTAAAGCGAGAATGCGAGCACCATCATGAACGTGCCCGCGTCCCGCGTCATCGGGAGCGCGCGCAGGAATATCCCTATGGGGAACATTATTGTGAGCGCAATCTCCTTGAACACCATGAGCGCAACCATCTGGATGTAGAGGCTTGCGAAAACCGATTCCATGATGTACGAGACCACGTTGAGGCTTGTGTAAAAATAGCGGAGCCCGCCGAACGGGTTGAACTTGACGCCGCCGTATTGCACCACCATGTTTGAGAGCGTGCTTATCTCAAGCATTATCTGGAAGAGGTTCTTGAGCGTCGTGTACACGCTGCCGTAGAGTATTGTGCTGATTTTGACAAGCGCCTGGGTGAACATGTCCCCCTGGTTGGCCTGCGGGCAGGAGAGCTCCGTCGCAAAGCCGATGATGGCTGCGAAGGAGAGCACCAGCGCGCCCGTAATGAAGAAGTTGTAGAGCTCGCCCTTGGAGAATTCTATGTATTCCTGCTTGCGTATGAGATTGCCTACCATGTAGATGAGCGCAGCAACTATGAGCGACAGGAGCATGGCTATGAATATGTTGGCCCAGATCGACCCAAACAAGACAAACGTGCAGCCAGCCATCATAGCACCTCAAATCAGCTTCCCCAGCCCCATCAGCGACGCGTCGCCCCCGATGCTTTCTGAGATTGAGCGGAAGAATGTCACCGATACGATTACCGCGAATAATGAAATCATGAATGCTAAAACTGCGCGCGTCATCAGCACGGTGATGTTGAACTCGCGCGGCGGTGTCGATTGGCCGCTGCCAATCATCGTCATCTTGCCGACGAGCCAGTTGAGCGCGCCAATGGACGATGCACAGGAAGTGTAATCGGACTTGCCGTACATCTTCACGTAATCGTCGCGCAGCTCGCCGCCGGTACTAACCATGAAATCGCCCGCGGATGCAACCCCCTTCCACGCTTTTTGGTAAAATGTCATCTGGCTGGAATCCACTTCGGGCGTGCCGCTTGGCGGCAAGCCTATATATGCCTCGGCCATGCGGCCCGTGTACGCGTCGCACGCAATCTCATCGAACATTCCCGTTGCGATGTCGGATTTGATGGTTGCGCTTGAGAGCAGGAATGATGCAATGAGGCCCGGCCCGCTGGCAACTGCGCCCCCGACTTTTGCAAGGCCTGACTTGACCACCTGCTTTGTGCCGGTCTTTATGGTCTTCTGCACCACCAAGGCCGAGGCTTTCTTCAATGCCTGGTCAGACCATACGTGGGTTGCGAATTTGGATGCGAGCGTAATGCCGTCTGCGGTTGCGCCCGGGACGTATGTTGAGTCATCACCCATCTGGTCCGCCAGGTAGGAATCCATTATCTCGCCGTATTCGGCGTTGCGCAGGATGAGCTTCTGGTCGCACTCGGTCGTTACGCACGGCTTAATCACGAACATCATCACCTTTAGATCTTTCGTGTATGGATAGTCTGGCGTGATGCCGAACGTTTTCTCATCAACCTTGTCCGCGGTGAATGAGATGGAGATTGTATACTCGTATATGCCCAAATCCGGCTTGTCCTCATCCTTTATTAGGTCTGCGGCAGTGAGCTTTGTAACATCAATCTGGCAATCGATTTGCTCGCCGGCAACTGCCTTTCTCCCCAGAGTTTTGCTTGAGCAGATTTCTGTGCCGCTGCCCGTGGTCTTGACAGTATAGTCATATTGCGACGGGAAGCCAACAAAAGAGAGATTGACGGATTTAGTGTCATTGTCCGCAATCACGATTGTGCGCGGGCCTATGTACTGGATTGGCAGGCCGTCCACATTTGGCAGGCCTGAGAACCAGTTTGAGTTTACGTATGCGCCGCCGAAATCGCGGGTGATTTTGCCGTAGAACTGGTCTGAGAATGTTGTGAGTATGAATGCCGGATAGACGAACTGCAACGTGATGAAGAGCGCCATTAGCGTGGAGCCGAGACGCCTTGTGAACGGAAGGCAGCGGAAGAAAATGCCAATCAGCAGGATTTGCGGGCCGACCGCATGGATGAACATCAGCACCCCCTGGTGCGCGAGCAGCATGAAAATAACTAAGATTAGGAGCTCATTCATCTGCTCAAGCACATCAACGACCTTTGTGAGGCCCGGGAATAATGGCGCGCTGATTGAGTTCTTGTCCGTGGCGCCCACACCGCCTCCAGTCCCGGCAGCGGTTGATGCCGCTGAGAGCGTATTGAAATGTATCTGCCCGATGTAGGCCCACTCGCCCAGCGTGACCTCAAGCATGTAGGCGCGCAGAAATAGGGACTTGATGCCCATGCTGCTGGTTTGGATAACATTGTCCTTATTCAGCAGGTCGGCGGCGTTTGGGTCGCCGTCAAGCGCCAGGTTAATCTGAGTTATCGCCTCATTGGTCATGATGGGATGGCTGGTGATGTAATTCAGGTCAAGCTGGAGCTGGGGCTGGTTTAAAACCGGATAGACGGATGGCTGCGCGACAGAAGGGAACACCGCAAAGAAGACGAGGCATGCAAGGCCGAGTATGCCGATGTTGACTACGATGAACAGCGTGTAGAAATTCTCAAAGACCTCGTTCTTTGCCCAGCCCTGCGCCTGCGGTGTGCCGATGAACCCCGAAACCATGTAGCCGAGGCCCGCAAATAGGAAGCCGATTGTGATGCCGACCGCGCCAGCTGAAAGCACATCTGGCAGGCTAGCTGCGTGCGCAACCGCTGGAATGAGCAGCAGCGCTAAAATAGCCAGCAGTTTCTTCGGCAGATGCATCAATAAAACTTATAACTACTTTTCTTTTAAATCTTTCATGGAAGCAGTCCACATGGCTAGGAAGTGGCAGGACAAGTGGTCTGCCCAAAAGCTGTTTGATGCCGAGCCTAATCCTAGCGAAAAGTTTTTTATTACAGCAGCGTTTCCCTACCCAAACAGCCCGCAGCATATCGGGCATGCGAGGACCTATACCATAACCGATGTGTACGCAAGATACATGCGCATGCGCGGCAAGAATGTCCTGTTCCCCATGGCGTTCCACGTGACTGGCACGCCCATAATGGCGATGGCCAAGAGGATTGAGGAGAAGGACCCCGAATTGATGGAGATATTCACGAAGATTTACGGGATGGACAGGGCATATGCGGAATCGCTCACCAACCCAAAAGAGCTGGTGATGGCGTTCAGCAAGGAGATTGAGGCAGGCATGCGCGAGATGGGCTACTCAATCGACTGGAGAAGGAAATTCTACACGTTTGACAAGGAGTTCAACTCGTTCATCACCTGGCAGTTCCAGAAGCTCAAGAAAGCGGGGCTCATCACGAAGGGAAAGCATCCAGTGCCCTACTGCCCCAGGTGCGGCAATGCGGTGGGCGGGCACGATACGAAAGGCGATGTGGACCCGGAAATGGGAGAGTTCGTTACGCTTAAGTTTGCGTTTGAGGACGGATTCATGCTTGCCGCAACACTCAGGCCCGAGACCGTTTACGGGGTCACAAACATGTGGATCAATGCCGGCGCGGATTACGTGAAGGCGAATATTGACGGCGAGGTTAGTTTCGTCTCAAAGCAGGCGCTTGAGAAATTCAAGTTGCAGGAGCACAAGGTGGAAGTGCTACAGGAGATGAGGGGCGATTATTTCATTGGGAAGAATTGCTTCACGCCGCTCACGAAAAAAGAGGTGCCCATAATCGCGGCGACCTTTGTCGACCCCACAAATGCAACGGGGGTTGTGATGAGCGTCCCCGCGCACGCGCCCTACGATTACCAGGCGCTTTTGGAAGCGGTGGGAAAGCAGAAAGCGGACTCGATGCTCATCAAGATTATTGTGACTGAGGGCCAGGAACTCGGCGAGTTCCCCGCAAAAACGATTGTTGAGAAGATGCGCATCTCCTCGCTAAGCGACCCGAAGCTTGAGGAGGCGACAAAGACAGTTTACAGGAAGGAGTTGCATTACGGCGTGATGAGCGCGGGCGACCTCAAGGGAACGAAGGTTGAGAAGGCGAGGGATTATGTCCGCGATGAGATTATCACGGGCGGAGAAGGCGGGATTTTACACGAGATTATCAACAGGCCGGTGCAGTGCAGGTGCGGCGGAATTGTTGAGGTGAAAATATTCGAGGACCAGTGGTTCATCAATTACGGCGATAAGGAGTGGAAGGCGAAGGCTAAGAAATGCCTTGATGCGATGCTCATCATCCCGGGAAACAGGAAGGCGGACTTTGATTATGCGATAAACTGGCTGCACCAGAAAGCGTGCACGCGCGCAACGGGTCTCGGCACAAAATTCCCGTTTGATGAGACCAAGATGATTGAGGCGCTCTCCGACTCGACAATTTACATGGCATTCTATACTGTGAAGCACAAGCTGAAGAGGCCGCTCACCGAATATGAGTGGGATTATGTGTTCACTGGCGAAGGCTCCGGCTCGCCTGAATTGGTGGAGCTCAGGGAGAGCTTTGAGTATTGGTACCCCGTTGATTCAAGGCATTCGGGTGCCGATTTGATTTACAACCACCTTCCGTTCTTCATATTCAATCACACCGCGATTTTCCCTGAGGAGAAATGGCCGAGGGGCATTGTGGTAAACGGGTTCGTATTGATGGACGGGCAGAAGATGAGCAAATCGCTCGGGAACATCTTGCCGTTGAGGAAGGCGGTCGCCCAGTACGGCCCCGACCCAGTTAGGATTTCCGTGGTGGGCGGTGCTGAGCTTGGCGAGGATACGGATTTCAACAGGACAATGATTGAGGGAATCATCAGCAGGCTCAGGTTCATGCTCGAGATTAGCAACAGCCTGAAGGATGGCGCAAGCAATAATGCGGAGAGATGGCTTGAGATGAGGCTCGCCTCCTACGGGAGGAAAGCTGTTACGGAATATTACCCTAAGCTTAACTTGAGGGAGATTGTAAACGACATGTTCTACAAGTTCGTGAATGATGTGAAGTGGTGCATGAAGCGCGGCGGAAAGCCCACACGCGGCGCGATTGAAAGGTGGGTTTTGCTCATGGCGCCCATTGCGCCGCATTTCAGCGATGAGATGTGGGAGAAATTGGGCGGCGAGGGATTTGCAACAACCCAGCTGCTTGATGAGAAATTGTTCGATGAGAAATATGATGCAAAGCTCGAGGAGGGCGAGAGGATAATCGAGCTAACGGTCAACGATATCAAGGAGATTAAGAAGCTGCTCAACAGGGATGTAAAGAGCGTCACACTCATCGTTGCCGGCGAATTCAAGAGGCACGTGTTCAACACAATCGGCGATGTCAAGAGCCCCAACGATGCGATTAAGAATGCGATGGGGAATGAGAAAATAAAGGCGCGCGCGAAAGATGCGATGGGAATAATCAAGAGCGCGATGAAATGGAAATCGTCCGTTGTGTTCAGTGTTGATGAGGAGGAGCGCGTGCTCAAGGAAGCGGTGAAATTCATTGAGGAGGAAGTTGGTGCGAAGGTCACTGTGATAAGAGAAGAGAACTCACCTGAGCAGATGAAAGAGAAGGCCGGAAAATCGCTTCCCGGAAAGCCGAGCATCCTGCTCGAATAATTTTTTTCAAATTACAAATTGGCTTTGAACCATTTTACCAAGGAGTCCAGCGCCTCATCGCTGCTGAACAGGCTGTGTGTTGCGTTTGTTATCCTGAGCAAATGTACGTTTTTCAAAGTGCGCACCAATTCCTCGCTCTGCTGCGGCGGGACAACTTCGTCTTTTGTTCCATGGAGAATTAGGGAAGGTATTTCGAATTTTGAGAATTTGCTATAGCCGTCCAGTGCGGCACCGTCCTCGTAAAACTTGTAATCCATATGGATGTTGAGCCCCATATTCGCCGAGCGCAGCATGCCCGTGGATTTCCAGTCCTGCAAATCGGCCTTGCCGAAAAGCGCTTTGAAATCGGAAACGGGCGAGCCGAGCACGAGCGCCTTGATTTTTCGCGGGATTGATTTTGCCACGTTGAGCGCAACGAAGCCGCCGATGCTGAAGCCAAAAACGCCTACGCTTGAGTAGCCGTTTGCGAGCGCGTAGTCGATTGCCGCCTTGCAGTCTTCAACGGCGGCGGAAATGGTGAAGCTTGAAAATTCGCCTTCGCTCTCTCCGTGGCCGTTGTAATCGATTGCGAGCGAGTCGATGCCCGCTTTCTGCAGCGCTTCAGCAACGACGAACATGTCCTCTTTTGAGGAGAGGAAGCCGTGGAGAAGTATGACTATTGATTCGCGCTTGCCGTTGTGGGTAAATAGGTTGCCAATGGCCTTTCGTTTCCCTACTTCAATCTCAACCCTGTCAATCATATGAGCAACACTTAGATATGCAGAGGTTTAAAAAGTTTGTCAGGTGTAAAATAGAAAGTCCCGCTGTAGCTCAACGGTAGAGCGGCCGGCTGTAGTCTGCCCTAACGGGTGCCTAAAGCGCTGGCAAAAACAGCGTAATATGGTAGTAACCGGCAGGTTGGCGGTTCAAACACTGCAAGGAGGGGGAGCGCCCCCTCCTCTCGTGTGTTCTGCTCTCCTCCCCCCTTTCACGAAGGTTTTTGATGAGGGGGATAGGTGTAGACCACACGAGGGAAGGGGGATACTTCCCTCTTCCATCAGTGAGAAAATCCGCCCGGCGGGATTCGAATTCTCTTCATGGAAACGTTTATATTCGGAGATTTCTCTATTAATGCGGGAGAATTATTGATGGCAATTGCTACAGCGCAAAAGAAACAATGGAAGCCTGCAAAGAACGGCGCTAGAAAGTTTGCTGCAATGCTGCTTGCGGGTGCGGCAATGATGAGCGCAGTCCCAACGTTTGCGCAGCAGGATTCAACCGAGGCGTGCAGGAATTACACCCGCACCTACAAGAAATTACACACGAATGGCACGAAAGACAGGTTCGATGATTACTCAAAGATGGTTCATGCAAGAAAGGAATTGAGGGATAGGGGCGGGAATGATACGGAATGCCTCAAGAAGGAAAAAGTGCGCGAAACTATTGTTGCTTCGTCTAAAAGCACACCGGCTGCAAAATTAATTAGGGGCGAATACAAGGATACCTGGAATGATATTTTCAAGGTCGGGCTCGTGCTCGGAATTATATATTTCGTTGCCAGGATGATAAAGAGCGACGGCGAGAGCTTAATCGTCGGAATAGTAAAGCTAGTTAAGGATTGGTTTACTCTTAGGAGACGAAAGTGATGCGATGAATCAGATCGGAGCGCTCATCGACCAGAAGAAGAAACAGATGGTGCTAAAGAGGATTAGGCGCGGCAGGCTGCCCATTTATGCCGACTCGGATCTCTTAGAGGAAAGGAAACAGCGATTCATAAAATTGAAAAACGAAAGGCGCTGCCGAAGCGATGACAGGCTTCGCAATGCAATTGTGCGCAAGGATAACGAAGAGGTGCAGTGGCGCGTTAAGAAAGGCGCAAACGTAAATTATAGGAGTGAGAGTGGTGGCTGGACAATAACACCGCTCATGATTGCCTTGAGAGCAAATAACATAGATGCAATGCGGATATTATTGGAAAAAGGCGCAGATGTTGATGCAATAGATGATGCCAGGTGGACGCCGCTTATGCATGCCGCATTTTTTGGGCGGGTAGAGATTGCAGAGATGCTGATTAAGAAAGGGGCGGATGTGAACGCAAGAGATAACGATTGGAAGACGCCGCTGATGAAGGCGTCTGCTATGGGCCGTGTGAAAGTTGCAGAAATCCTGATTAAGAATGGCGCCAGGCTTGATGAAAAAAACAGGGATGGCAGCACTGCGCTTATGCTTGCGATGGCTAAAAGCCATCAAGATGTTGTGAAATTGCTGATGAAGCATATGGAGAAAAAGAGTGATACGAATGAATAGCCTGATTGACCTGCAGAAAAAGGCGATTGTCCTAAAGAGAATTCATGAGGGAAAGCCGCCGCTGTGCGCAATGAAGCCGGAAAGCGAAGGGCCAATGAAGGAAGTGAAGAAGCGTGCAAAAAGAAAACAAAAGAGAGTGGGCAAAGTCCAACCGGTTTCGCAGATAGATCAGAAAAAGCTAGATAACGCCTTGTATTTAGCCGTTGTGAGCGGAGACTGCGATAAGATCAGGAAGCTGGTTAAAGAAGGCGCGAATGTAAACTGTAGAAATAGCTCTTCGTCATTTACGGCACTGATAGGCAGCGCATATCATAACCAGCTTGAGGCAATGAAATTGCTAATCAGGTTAGGGGCAGACCTGGACTCCAGGGACGTGGACGGGGCAACTGCACTAATGTGGACCGCTATGCGCGGGTACCCAAAAGCTGTTGAATTGCTGATTAAGAGGGGCGCAAAACTAAACTTAAAGGATGGGGATGACAGAACCGCACTGGCGTGCGCAAGTGATAAATGTGAAGAAATTCTCAGAAAGCTCGGGGCAAAAGAATAAAAAAGAATTAGTGCGTCTCGTATTTTCCGACGATTTCTCCCTGCGCGAGGATGTGGCCTTTCATTGCCGCGAGCAGGCCTTCGCGCAAAGTTCCCGTGTCAAGAGCCAGCACCGTGTTGAGCGCATAGAACTTGAAGAAATACCTGTGCTTGGAGCCTGGCGGCGGGCAGGGACCCTTGTAGCCGTATTCGCCAAAGCTGCTCACTCCTTCCTTTCCGCCGAGCGATGCAACATCCATGCCCCCAGGGTATTTGCCGGATGCGGGAAGGTTCCATGCAATCCAGTGGACGAAGATGCCCCTTGGCGTGTCAGGATCCTCAAGAATCACCGCGATTGATTTTGTGCCCGGTGGCACAGCCGTGACCTCAAAGGGAGGGATAAGATTATCACCGTCACAGGTATACTTAACGGGAAGCAGCCCGAACGGCGCAAATGCGGATTTTATCTTCAAGTCAACCATGTTTTCACCTAATGCCTTCAATGGAGTCAATTCTGCCTATAAAGAGGTTTCGGATTTCCTTTTTATAAATATATGCCCGGGCCTTAGAACGCGCACGAAGAGTCGCCAGGGGATTAGTATTTTAAAATTGAAGCATTCTAACATAGCTAGTTATGTTAAAGGAACTCGAGAGTGCCGCATTAAACTTATTGGATTGGCTTGTTTTCGCAAAGGGACGCGCAGCACTGGAGTTTGAGAGAGGGGATTAATCATGATTAACGATAAATTCGACATGCTAAAGAAAAATGAGGAGGCCGCGCGCAAGGCATTGGAGAAAGCCAAGACGGATGCGGAGAAGATAAGGAAAGACGGGAACAGGCAGGCGGTGGAGGAGAAGGAGGCCTGGGAAGAGGAGCTCGATAAGGAGAAGAAGGTCATTTTCAAGGGCGCAGAGGCCTCTGCAAAAAAGAAGATTGAGAAGGTCACCGAGCAGAAGGAGAAGGAAAA
>CAILAH010000011.1 GCA_903832205.1 uncultured Microcaldota archaeon
CCTGCTCAAATGCGGCTCTAATGTAAACGATAGGGACAACGATTCCGTTTCCGTATTGATGTACGCGGCCTACAGCGGCAACCTGAAGGTGCTCGAGCATCTTGTTACTGCGGGCGCGGACGTGAATGCGCAGTCATCTGAGGAAAAAACCGCGCTCCTGTTTGCAATCAGCATGGGGCAGGAGCAGGCGGTGGGCTACCTGCTCCGCAATAAGGCGGACGTGAACCTTTGCAACAAGGAAGGCATCACACCGCTAATGGAGGCCATCTACTGCGATTTGGACAGGATTGTGGAAACGCTCATCTATGCGGGCGCAAACGTGAACGCCATTGCGATGGGCGCGACAACCGCTTTGAAGATTGCATCCGGGAAGAAAAACCAGAAGATAGTGACGCTCCTCAAGGTGCGCGGGGCAAAGCAGTGATACCCATGGCTGAAAAGAAGAAAGACGACCCCATATTGGCGAAGGTTGCGGAACAAGGTATATTGGGGAAAAAGATTGTCCCATCCATGGCGGATAGGGTCAGTGCGATTAATTCAGCCAAGGAAAGCGTCGGCCCACTCGCCTCCCCCGATTTGCTTGAGGCTATGGAGTCCGCGATAATGAATACTAATTGGGAGAATGGGAAGAATCCAATGCCAAATGTGGCGGAGGGAAAGCCAGCAGTGAAAGCGGGCAATGTTACTATGGTAACATCGAAAAAGCCCGCCCTCCCCGACCCCATAGTAGAGGCCTACTCCAACGAAGGCATCCTGGGCGCAAAGCCCGGCATGGTAAAGGCCGATGGCCAGGACAATGCTGAGAAAAAGTCCGCGCCACTGTCTCCCTCATCACAAAATGCGCCTGCAGCGCAAAGAAAAGTTCCCTCATCTGAAATTAGGGACCCATTCCTGCAGAAGCTGGAGGAGGAGGGGATCTTTGGCAAGGATATATCGAAGGTGGATCTCAGCAAGCCTTTCATTGCCGATCCTGAAGCAGCAGTTGAAATTGCCATAACCTACGGGAGGGGCATTGAAAAGCTGAAATCCCTCATTGCGGATGGCCTCGATGTAAACCAGAGGGATGAGAAAGGCATGACGCTGCTCATGCGCGCCGCGTTCAATAACCTCATTGATGTGGCGGGGCTCCTTCTCGACACTGGCGCCAGCATAAACGCCAAGGGCATTGACGACTGGACCGCGCTCATCTACGCCGCGAACAAGGGGCATTACGAAACGGTGGAACTGCTGCTCAAGCATGGCGCGGATGTCAATGCGGTAGGCACGGATTCCGAAACCGCACTCAGCCGTGCAAAGAAATGGGACCACACCAAAATTGTGCAGCTGCTTGCGAATCATAAGATAACCCATGTTGTGGAGTTGCCTGAGAAGCATGAGATAAAAAAGTGAAGCTTATGGCTAAAAAAAAGGAAGACCCGATAGTGGCGAAGATTGCGGAAGAGGGAGAGCTATTCGGGAAAAGGCTTCCAATTGCGGGGCACATAAAGGAGAGGAAGCCCGCACCCGAACCTCCAGCCCAGGGCGTCGCACAGCCAATAGACCGTAAGCAGAAGATACTCAATGATTTGCTCCTAGAGGCATTCAAAGGAGGCATTTTTGGAGGAAATGTGTGCATAGATATGAAGCACGTGAAAAAACTGCTCGAGCTTGGCGCAGACATAAACGCCAAAGATGTCGTGGGCTGGTCACTCCTTTCGCATGCGGCCCGCCACGGTATGACAGATTCTGCAAAGGAGTTGCTGGACCTTGGAGCAGATATTAATACAGCTGATCGAGGAACCGGATGGACCCCGCTAATGTCAGCAATCACGAACGGCCGTGGTGAGACTGCACAGCTGCTGATAACCGAGGGCACGGACCTGAATGTAAAAGATAAGGATGGGAAAAACGCCGTTGACCATGCCAAGGCAAACGCGCGCGTAAGTTACCTTGCAGCAATAATGATAGACCTGGGCGCAAAGGAAATCGTACCCCCTAAAAAGTGATGATTATGTCAATAAGTATCGGCTTGAAACAATCGGGAAGGATGCCAAGCATTCCTATTCCTAAAAAGCCGAAGGACCCGTTCCTTGAAATATACGAGAGGCAGGGCGTGCTTGGTGTAAAGCCAGGTGCGGTGAAAGGCCAAAGAGGAAAGGAGATTACAATTGAGGAAGCAGTTGAACTGACGAAGACTCAGGCAAAGGACAAGCATCTGGAGCTCGTTGCAAGGCTTAGTCTGATTAGGAATGAGATAGACGGGCTTGAGAAGGAGGCAAAGAAAACAGAGCACACCATGACGCGCGACCTTGGCATTGCCTTCGGAGTAATACCTGCCCTTACCATTGGCGAGTTGTATTACGAGAGACTCACATTAAGCGGGCTTCAGGTCACAGGGCTAATCGTGCTTTGTGCGGCTGCGCTCTCAATAAGTGCACTCTTCCTATATACTATAGAGCGCCGCTACAAGAGGTACAATTCCCATTACGAATCCCTGCGCAACATACTACTTACAATAGAGAATGGGCAAGAGAACAAGGTGTTCCACACGGAGAAGGACATTGAGAATACAATCGGGCACTATTGGTTCAAGAAAGCCCTGCCCGGGCTCGCGGATGAGGAGAACCCGTGCGTAATGAAAATACTTGAAGACATCGAGCATGCCGAAAGGGCATATATGCAGAGACAAAATGAAAAAGCAAAAAGATGGAGTTGGCCTTGATATGGCAGATAATAAGATAGGCACACTCATCGACCCAAAGAAGAAGGAAAAGATACTGAAAAGAATCCATGAAGGAAAGTGCCCGCTGTTTATGGAGAAGAAGCCGGAACCTGAAGCCCCAATTGCGGGAACGCCGAAGAAGGATGTGCGCATCGAAGTCCCCGTTGCGATTACAAAGGAGACCCCGCTCGAGGTCCAGCTGGGCGAAAAGCGGCTTACGGCAATCGATAACGGGTATGATGATGAGGCCGCAAAACTGCTCAAGGAGGGTGCAAACCCGAACTATGAGAATTTCATCTTTGTAACGCCATTAATGCGTGCGGCTGAAAGTGGGCACTGCGGAATCATACATCTTCTTCTCACCTCCGGTGCGGAAATAAACAAGGCAGACATTGATGGGCGCACCGCCCTGATGCATGCTGCATTCAATGGCCAAACGGAGGCGGCCAAACAGCTCGTGAAGAACAACGCGAACGTAGAAGCAAAAGATAAGAACGATAAGACTGCAGGCATGCACGCTTTGGAGAATAATTTCCCTGCCCTGGCGAGGATTCTCGGTACTGACCCCGGCCTTGATCTTGGATTGGGTGAAGACTGATGGCAGATAATAAAATAGGCACACTCATTGACCCGAAGAAAAAGGCAGAGATCCTGCAGAGGATTAAGGATAGGAAGGCGCCGTTCTGCGCAGAGAAGCCGGAACCGGAAGTGCTACGCGAACAGAAACTGGGATCGGAAGTGCCGCATCTCCTAACGTTCACAAGGGGATTCTCGCCCGAAGCGGCATTGTACAAGGCTATCGTGGAGGACAATATTGACAAGATTAAGGAATTGGTCCAGAGCGGCGTCGCCAATGTCAATGCAGTTGATGACGAGGGCCACACGCTGCTCATGACTGCAATCGTGAATAAGAAGGCCTGGGCCGCGCAATTTCTTGTTGAGCACGGCGCGGACTTAAATGTCAAAAACAATTATGGGGTGACGCCGCTAATATGTGCCGCCGTCTATCGCACGGTTGATATTGCCCGCCTCCTTATCCAGCGAGGCGCGGAAATAAATGCCCAGGATAATGATGGCAAAACCGCACTTGCCCATGCAATCATAATCACGGATTTCAAACTCATAGAAGGCCAGAAAGAGATGGTTGAATATTTATGCACCGTCCCGGGAATAGGCGACCTGTCCGATAATGGGCACAGGTTTGCCTGTGACGGCGCAACCCCGGAAATCATGGAAATACTCAAGAAATACAAATTGGATTTTCCATTCTAAAAGTGATGCTTATGGCAAAAACAATCGGAACGCTCATAGACCCGAAGAAGAAGGAAAAGATACTGAAAAGAATTCATGAAGGTAAGGCTCCGTTGTTTATGGAGAAGAAGCCGGAACCTGAGCAGCCGCAAGCTCCGCCCGTCGCAACTGAAGGCACGCTTGAGGAAAAATTGCGCGTTGCAATTTTGAACAGCAATATTGATGAAATGATAGGATTGATTAGGGATGGCGCCAAAGTCAATGCCGTCGACACCAACGGCTACACCTTGCTCATGAACGCAACCCTAAACAGAAAGGCCGAGGTCGCCAAGATTCTGTTAGAGTCGGGCGCGAATGTGAATGGCAGGAATAATGCTGATATGACTGCGCTGATGTTTGCCGCCTGCCAGGGATGGGTTGATATCGCCAGCTTGCTCATGCAATGGGGCGCGGATATCAATGCAAAAGATAATATGGGAAGATCCGCCCTTCTCCACGTAGTCATTAATCTAAGCAAGATTCCCGAAAAGGACCAGAAGGCAATGGTGGAATACCTCTGCAGGCAGCCCGGAATCCAGGACTGGGTTGATAACGACAACAAATGCGCAAATGATTATGCAAGCCCGGAGATTAACAAGATACTCGAAGATTTCGGCATTATTGATACACCATTCTAGGATGATGCTTATGGCAAAAACAATTGGAACACTCATCGACCCAAAGAAGAAGGCGGAGATACTGAAAAGAATCCATGAAAGGAAGGCCCCGTTCTGCGCAGAGAAGCCGGAACCGGAGCAGCCAACAACGGAAAAGATCAAGGAAGAGGGCAAATCGGAAAAGAAGACAAAATACAAGGACTGGAGAAAAATACTCAAACTGGATATTGCTGGCCAGCTAAAGTACATGCATCTCATCATAGGCGCAAGAAAGGGTGATGTGAGTAAAGTGCAGCTTGCACTAGACAGGTTCGAGGCCAACATAAACATGGTGGATGAGAACGGCGAGACCGCGCTGACGATTGCCGCAAGGGAAGGCCACTATGATGTTGTAAAATACCTGTTGGAAAAAGGCGCCTCCACCAAGATGAGCGACAAGAAGGGCAGGACTGCGTTCACGCTTGCGGTCCAGGCGGGGCACATTGACATTGCAAACGATATTCGGGATGAATCGATAAGGAGGGGCGTTAAGCTGGGTAAACAGATGCCAGTGAAGAAACTTGCAAAGAAGCCCCGCAAGAAACCAATCAAGTCAGTGAACATGCAGCTTATGGATGCCGCAAAGAGCGGCGATTTGAACGCGGCCACGAGGCTCGTTGAAGGGGGCGCGGTTGTGGACGCAACTGACAGGGATGACATGACCGCGCTGATGTACGCCGCGCAGGAGGGGCACGCGGAGATAATAGGGCTTCTTGGCAAGCATGGCGTGCATGCCAATAAGGCGACTGGCGGGGGCTGGACAGCGCTCATGTTTGCCGCTGAGAAGGGCCATCTGGAAGCGGTGAAATGCCTCCATGAGGAGTGCAAGGCGGAAGTGTTTGAAACTAATAAGGAAGGCAAGAACGCAAAGGAACTTGCAGAGGAAAACGGCCACAAGGAAGTTGCCGAGTACTTGCTGTATTATATGTGGTGAGCGCAAAATGGCAAACACAATGAGCCCGCATTTTGAGTGCATTGCGCCCTATTTCCAATCGCCAGCGGAGCGCTCACAGCGCGTGCTCCAACTTAGAAAGAAGGTAAAAAGTTTTGTTTACGGCAAGCCGAGGCCCGACCCGGATTGGCTCATGCACCTTAGCGTTGAGACGCAGTATCGGTTCGGGCTCACTGATGCGGCAAGGAGGGGGGACACGGGCGCGGTAAAAACGCTCCTGAATCACGGTGCGGACCCGAACTCAAGGGACAGGCAGGGCGACCCCGCGATTGTGCTCGCCGCCATGTGCAACCGCCCGTTGGTGGCGCAACTGCTGATTTCTGCAAAGGCGGATTTGAATTTGTGTACCGGTTTAGGGGATACCGCATTAATCTGGTCTTCCTGGCTCGGCGAATTCAGGCTTGCAAGAATTTTGGTGAATGCAGGCGCATCCCTTGATGCGCGCAACTACTGCCACGCCACAGCGCTCATGTTCGCATCTTCCGCAGGCAGCCTGCGCATAGTGAAGCTGCTTGTAAATGCAGGCGCCAACACCATGCTTGAGGAGAAGTGGCAGATGACTGCCCATGAGATTGCGAAAAAAGCCGGAAACATGGATATAGCGGATTACCTTAGAAGGAAGCACTTTTCGCGCCACTAGGTTGATAAGAATGGTTTTAATTTTTGCGTGAGATGCTACATTTATGAAACCAGTAATCACACTCTCAATAGGCGGAAGCCTTATGGTCCCAGGCGAGCCCGATATCGCCTATATCCAAAAGATGGCCGAGCTATTGGTGAAGCTCTCCAAGGATTACAAGTTTGCTATAGTTACCGGGGGAGGTGCAGCATCCCGCGTTTATGCGCGCGCAATGAGGAAGATCGTGCCCAATGAGTTCCTCGCGGACCAGGCGGCCATCATGAGCACCTGGCAGAACGCCTATCTAATATTAGCGGCACTGCACGGGAAAGCATACAAGATGCTCCCCAAGACGTTTGATGAGGCGGCACAGGCGCTTGAGACCAACGATTTCGTTGTTATGGGCGGGACCCTTCCCGGAATCACCACGGATACGGATGCAGTACTACTCGCGGAGCGTGTTGGCTCAAAGCGCATCGTGAACATTAGCAACGTGGATGCGATTTACACGGGAGACCCCAAAAAGGACAAGAATGCGGAGAAAATCAAGAAAATGACCGCTGGCGAGCTGGTTACGCTTGCCGCCGTGAAGGACTCAAGGAAGGCGGGGGAGAATTTCATATTCGACGTTTTGGCGTGCAAGCTGCTTGCCCGCTCCGGCATAGAGGCGCACTTCGTCACCGGCAGGAACATCACCGAGGTGGAGAAG
>CAILAH010000012.1 GCA_903832205.1 uncultured Microcaldota archaeon
ACGGGCAGGAACACCACCGAGGTGGAGAAAGCCATCCGCGGCAAGGCGCACAACGGCACCGTCGTGAAGGGCTAATATAACAATATAGCTTTAAATACTTTGTTGCCAATAACTACCTTTAGAGGGAGGTTTTGTTATACAAAAAATAAGGCTCGGCGACATGGAGTTGAAGGCGCTTTTCGCGCTGGAAGAAAATGAGGCCGGAGTGGTAGTGCTGGCGGAGCTGGCAAAAAAGCTAAGGCTTACAAGAGTGCAGGCTTGGAAGCTTGCCTCGAGGCTGGTTCGAAAGAAGCGCCTGCTCAGGTTAAAGCGGGGTGTTTACCTATTTGCCCCCATGAAATCCGGCCCGAAAGGGCTCTGGACAGAGAACGCATTTACAATCGTTCCAAAGCTGATGGCCGGAAAAGGCCATTATGTAAGCTTCTGGGCGGCATTGAACCATTACGGGCTTACAGAGCAGATTCCTTTCGCGGTGCAGATCGTGGCTACTTCCAGGCAGAGAAAGTTTGAGGCACTCCAAACGCGCTTTGAATTTATCCAGGTTCGGCGCCTGGGCGAATGGAGGGAGGAAGAAATAGGCGGAAAGCCCGTCCGTTTTGCGACTCCGGAACAATTGATGATCGACTGTCTCGCACTTCCCGAAAACTGCGGTGGCGTGAAGGAGGCGTGCAAGGCGTTGTGGAACGCGAGAAACAAGATAAACTGGAAAAGGCTCGAGGAGCTGGCTTCAAAGTCTAACGATGCAATAAGGCGAAGGCTCGGCTACACCAGCGAGCTATTGGGTATTCACAGATTCAAGCCACTAAAATCCGTTGGCTGGCGCTGGCTAGACCCCTCCGCGCCTAAGAAACCAATGGCAAAATCAGAGAAATGGGGCTTATTGCTGAACGTATCAGAGAAGGAACTTGTGGAATGGAGGGAATACTGATGATTACCCTAAGCGAACTGAAGAAAATCGCCGTGAAGGAAGGCGTGCCGCAGGCGGTGGTGGAAAAAGACCTTGCGCTGTCGGTTGCCCTGAATGCAATTGCTGAATCCGGATTGGCAAAGCATGCGGTTTTCAAGGGGGGCACAGCCATAAGAAAAGCCTACTTCAGGGAAGCGAGGTTTTCCGAGGACCTGGATTTTACCGTGACTGGCTTGAACAAAACAGAATGCCTGGCCATGCTCCGGCATGCGCTGGAAGGAATAAGTGCCCATGGCGTAAAATTCGAGAAAATCGATGAGGAGAAAACCCCTGCCGGATTGAAGGCGTCGGTTAGATACGTTGGCCCGCTGGCCTACGCGCAGAGAATCCGGTTCGATTTCAATTTCCGCGAAAATCTGGTTGAAAAGCCTGAACGAAGGCAACTAATCGACCTGTACGGCCTTGGCCCTGCGGCGCTCCTGGTTTTAAGCCCTGAGGAAATTTTTGCGGAAAAGCTTCACGCGCTTGGCTGCAGGTCCGCGCCAAGAGATCTGTACGATGCATGGTTCTTGTTCGGTAAAGGGATAAAACTTAACAAGCATGTTCTCGACACGAAATTTGCCTATTACAACGAAAAGTTCGATGCGCAAACGGCTATGGAGAACGCACGCAAGAGTAAGGAACACTGGGTGCGGGATCTGCGGCATCTCCTAAACAAGCTGCCAGAGTTCGAAGCCCTGGAAAAAGATGTTGAAAAGAAACTAAGGGAAATTTCCTAATTAGGCCCGTGAGCTTCTGCAGGAGGCGCAAAAGCTGTCAAAAAGCCACTAGTGTGGTCTGCACAAGGTTTAAATATAGGTTATTTTCTAATATTACCTATGAATGATACTAAATACAGGGCTGAACCCATAAATGCCACAACCGAGGGGCAGCCAGGGCAGTTTGACCGTGCGAAGAAGGTCGCAGAATCCTATTATTCCAGGCAGGGAGAGAAGCTGCTCAGGGCGCTCAGGCGCAACGATGTGCAGGAGCTCGCGAAGCTGCTCTCCGTGGGCACGGACCCAAACGTAAAGGAACAGAACGATAAGACCGCATTGATGATTGTCTCAAACGGCCTTCACATTACTTTTCCTGATACCAGGATAAAGATGGCAACGCTCCTCATTGAGGCCGGCGCCGATGTCAATGCCAAATCCTCAAACGGCTGGACAGCGCTCATGTTCGCCGCAAGGGACGGCTATGAGGATGTGGTTAAGCTGCTTTTGGAGAAGGGCGCAGGAGTTAACGCAAGAAACGAGGATGGATTTACTGCCTTGAAGCTCGCAAGGGTGAACAACAGGAAAGGCATAATGAAAATCCTCCAGGAGAACGGCGCAACCGAGTGACGATTATGATATATGGCTTGATTGACCCAGGGAAGAAGGCAATTGTTCTCCAAAGGATTAAAGACGGGAAGGCTCCTTTTTGCGCAGAGAAGCCCGCGCCAGAAAAGCCGATGAGGAATGCAAGCAGGAAGCCAAAAGAAAAACCAGTAATAATCAAGCCCTCAATAGGCACAATCACCCCATTCCTCTATAAGTCAGCACGCAAAATAATCGAGGCGGGCTACACAAAAGCACGCGCCATTGCAGCGGCAAATGGAATGCAGCTGCCCTCAAACGTCCTCCACGATGATTATCTCGTCTATTCACAGAAATGGAAAATACTGGATGAACAGGGCTATTATCCCGCCTGGGCACGCGAGATTCTCGCATACCCCGCGAAGGATGGTATTTTTGAGCCAGGAAAGGACATTGTGGACTCAAAAACAAGATGGGTAATTCCCGCCAGCGAGGTTCCGCAGGGCGCCTTCGGCATAAAGGGCGTAGGCCTGTTCATAGACCCAGAAGATGTCTGCAAGGAAAATGGGAGAATAATCGTGCATCCAAAGGTAAACGGCATAATAATCCTAAACGGCCTGATTCAAAAAAACGATGAGGCAGGCAAGGTTGACCCAACAACCCGCGTCCCATTAGAGGTTGATTCCAAATTGCTCTCTAAGCTGCCAGACAAAGAAAAGCGCTGGTTTTGGAGGATAAGCGGAATGGGTGTTAGGCCCGTGGCTCGCGGCTACTACCTCAGCTACGGGAGGGACGTCGACTTCTGCTGCAACAGCGGCCCCGGCTCTGCGTTCGGCGTGGGTGGCGTATAATACGCATAATGTAAAATAATAGGTGAAAAAATGGCAATTCAAACGAAAGAGAATCCATTGAAGCCTGTGCAGGGCAGTACCAGTGTAGAAAAGACTAAACATGCAGGGAAGCCGCTCGACCCAATGCTCTCCAAGTATGATGAGGAGGGAATACTCGGCGCAAAGCCGGGCGCGGTGAAAATGGGCAATAGGAGCGAAGTTTCCGTTGATGAGGCGGAAAAGGCACTTTCTGACGAGAGGCGCTCGGCAATGCAGCAGAGGCTTGCGCCCATAAGGGAAGAGATGGCGAAAGACTTGGAAAGCGGAAAGGAAAGCGACCGCGCAGCAAGGTTTGCGAGTGTGGCAGGCACCGTGCTCACGTTGGGCCTGACGGGCTATAGCACGCTTTTTAAGCCGGCTGCTCTCAGCCCGGGTGAAGGCATGGCAACAATTGTCACGTGTGCGGCATGCCTTTCCATCTACGCAGCGATGTACTACTATTACTCAATGAGGAAAAACAAGAGGGAAGCGAAGCATGTTTCCATGAACAGCATCCTTCTCAGCATAGGGGATGGCGCGGCAATACATCATACTGGCAATGACATAGCAAATGCAAAAACTAACAATAATTTCCGCAAAGGCATCGTGGAGCTTGCGGATGAGGGCAACGCAATGGCCGCGAAGATAAGAGAGGCATTGGATAAACCGTGATGATTATGGTTCACAGTTTCTTTGACCCAAGGAAGAAGGCTGCGATGATGGATAGAGTGAAGAAGGGACTGCCGCCCCCGGAATTTGGGGTGAATCCCTTCGCCGCAGAAAAGAACAAGATTGAAACCACAGCGCCCTTGGTCGAGGACCCGGTGGAAAAGGCAAAGCAGGCGGCAATACAACAGAGCATTCACGATGCCAGAACTGCAATATTTGACGCAAAAAACAAATGCTACTCAAGATGGAAAAAGATCGGGGCTTTCAGTGCGTGCCTTGCATCTGCGGCAGCGGCAAATGCGGTGGCGATTCCACTCCTGCACGCCTATGTCCCCCAGTTCGTTAATTCAGCAAATCCCATTATGTCCCATTTTTTGGTAGGTTCAGCAATTGCGGTAGCAGGAATTTTCCTATTTGTAGCAGTAGACGCACTCAGTAAGGAAGAACTTTTAGACTACATTAAAGCGAAATTTGCCAATCATGGAGTAAAGAAGTACGATACGATACTTAAAGTCCTGGATATTCTTGAGCATAATCCCATTCCAGCCATTAGTGATAAGGATCTCACGCAGATAGCAAAGGACGCGAAGCAGGTGGAGCAGTTGAGGACAATTGCCGCCACGGGAAGCGGGGTGGCTGAAAGGCTCGTTAACAGGATTGACAATCTGTCATCCCATGCGAATGAATCCTATCCGATAGAATGGTGAAACATATGGTTCACAGTTTCTTTGACCCAAAGAAGAAGGAAGCGATGATGGATAGAGTGAAGAAGGGACTTCCACCCCCGCAATTCGGGGATCCATTCGCCAAGGAGAAGGACAAGTCAGAAGCCGCGGCGCCTCAAGAAAAGGCCGAGGACCTGGTGGAGCAGGCAAAACAGGTGGTAATAAAAAAGGCAATAGCCGATGCTAAAGCCGCAATTAGTGATGCTGAGCAAAAAAGTGAAATGAAATGGAGTACTAGGGGGCGTTTAATGCCTGGCCTTATTTCGGTCGGGCTGGCCGTTGCAGCAGGAGTACCACTCTTAAAGCTGTTTGGCCTCGAGCTCGCTAGTCCAAGTAGCCTGTCGGTTTATTATTTGGCATCTGGCTTTATCGTGGGAACTGTCGGATTAGGCATTTACGCAATAGCAAACAAATTGAGCAAGGAAAGGATTAGCGATTATTTTGAAAGCAAATGTTCGAACTACGCCACAAGGAAATATTACGCAATAAAAAAGGTCCTTCATATCCTGGAGCACAACCAACCTCAGTTTGTTAGCGATAAGGAGCTAATGGGGATAGCCGGGGACCCGGAACAGAGAAAACACTTGAAGGCCATTGCCTCCGCTGGAAGCAAAGAGGCGCAAATGTTCGCTGATAGGATAAGAGAAGAAGAATTCAAAGAGGCGACATTGGGAAGATAACATTACTAAAAATGGTGAAAAATATGGATACAAAACAAAAGAAAGATGAGAAGACGCGTGCCCCGCAGGAAGGGCATGATGCAAAGAAGTTCGACGGCAAGAAGCCGGGGCCGGAAGCGGCAGTTGCTGCACAGCCGACTGCAGAAGTGCAGAAGGGCGCCGCGGAGGCATTCCTGAGCGCGCACCCGACAGCGGATGTGCTGAAGGGGCATGCAGGAACGGCACAGCCGGCAGCGGATGTGCTGGAAAAGCCTGCTGAAACACTTAAGGAGCAAATGATTGCCCACGAGCAGCAAGTCCTTAACTATGAGCTGCATCGTGCTGTAGCCGACTCCGATATAAGGAGGGCAGAAAGGATGCTCGAAAAGGGTGCGGACCCGAACTCGTGCATGTGCAACATACCAATTTTATCATGTGCGGTGACGGAAGGCAACAAGAAGATGGTTAAGCTCCTGCTGGAGCATGGCGCGGATGTCAACCAAAAAGATTTTTATGGCAATACTGCACTTGTACGCTCTTTGCAGTACCATGGCTCTTGGGGCAGGGGAAACACCTGCAAGGGCATGGTTACGATGCTTATAGATAAAGGCGCGGACGTTACCGCCAAAGACTGCACTGGCAAATCCGTCTATGAGCTTGCAACGGAGCGCAATTGGGAGCACCTGCTTCCGAAAGATGTCATAGCGCCGGAGAAAGCAAAATATGAGGCGCATGCGGAGGAAAGGAGGCAGGCAAAGGAAAAGGCAGATGCTGAGCGAAAGGAGCGCGAGGTGAGGGAGGAAGCAGAGCGCCAGCAGCGCGCGGAGAAGCAGAAGCTCCAGGAAGTCCTCTTCTACGAAATAACCCATGATAATATTAAGGGAATCGAGGATGTACTGGCAAAGGGTGCAGATATCAACGGCCCCGTTCACAATGAGTTCCCTATCACGAAGGTGTGCAGGTTCGGCTGCAAGCCCGAGACGCTGAAATTCCTTCTGGAGAAGGGCGCGAACGTGAACGCGGTTGAGACAATAGAATACAATGCAACCCCGCTCCTCATCGCAGCGGAGAGGGGCGATGCAGATACCGTAAAAGTTCTCCTCCAGTACAAGGCGGATGTTAATGCGAAGACCAAGGGTGAGAGCACGCCGCTCATAAAGGCGCTCATTAATGGCGACAGCCCCGTGCGCAGGGAGATTGCCATGCTCCTGATAGAGGCTGGCGCTGACGTTATGTTGGAGAACGGCAACGGCGATACTGCGCTCGGCCCCATCGTGCGAAATCCGGTGCTCCTTGAGCTTACGCTCAAGAAAGGCCTGAGCCCCAACGCCATTGTTAGTGTAGCGGATGGCAGGACGCTGCTCATGGCTGCGGCTAAGAAGAGTGCCAAGGGTACCGAGATGCTCCTTAATGCGGGCGCCGATGTGCACGCAAAGGACAAGGCCGGCAAGACCGCACTATATTATGCGGCAATGGAGCACGATGCCGAGATCGTGAAGATGCTCCTTGAAAAGGGAGCAAAGGTCGGCGACATACTGGATGACTATGAAAGCAGGCACAGCATGCCGTTCTCAATGTACCCATTTGAAATGGAGATGTGCTGGATGCAGGGCAGGATGAAGCACATGTTCAACCGCAACTTTGAAGACATGCCGGATAAGTCTGATAAGGTCCACAGGCTGCTCAAGGAGGCGAAGGAAAAGGAAAGCACGCCAGAGAACATGAGGAAGGCGCTGGAAGTGCTCCAGAACGCAGGCTCGCTCGTGGTCATTGTGCCGCTGCAGAACATCACGGATGAGTTAAAGAGCCAGCTTTCTACACTGCTCTCGCAGCACGGCATTACTTTCGTGAAGAAGGATGAGACCGTGAAGGATACAGCAGATGCAAAAAAGACTGAAGGGAAGGTCGCACCGGCAGAAGTAGCAAAAGTTGCGGAAGCCCAGGACAAATGTGCTAAGGTTCCCGCGAGTCCAGGAATTGGTGATGCTGTCTTTGGAATAGCGACCTGTTTTATGGCAGAAGATGCCAGTGCAATGGCCCAGCCATCGCCGGCCCGCGAATCAAGCCTGGACTGGGATATTAGGAGTGCGCTCAGGTCAATGGACTGGGATTATGCGATTAGGCTTCTCCATGAGGCTAAAGCAGACATAAATGAGGTGGATCCTGAGGGCAGGACTTACCTGATGGAGGCACTGCAGCACGAAGTTCCCCGCTATGAGACAGTCCATAAGCTGCTTTCCATGGGTGCAGACCCCAACAGGAAGGACAAGATGGGCGATACGGCACTCAAGATGGCAAAGCGCACGCTGGCCAATAAGGATATTGTTGCCTTGCTTCTAGAGCACGGCGCAAAGGAGTAAGAGAAATGCGGATGAGGAGTGAAACCTATGCGTAGTTTCTTTGACCCAAAGAAGAAGGCTGCGATGATGGCTAGAATCAAGAAGGGGCAGCCTCCTCCGGAATTCGGGAATAGCACTCCTTTTACTAAAGTGAAAGACAAGCTTGATGACGCAGCATCGGAAGAAACTGCCGCTGCAATGGTGAAGAAGATAAGGCAGCCTGTAATACAACATGCCATTAATACGGCCAAGGTTGAGATAGAAAAGGCCGAGCAGAATAACAGGTCAAAATGGAGATTAAGGGGGCACACAATACCACCCCTTGCTTTTTTGGGGCTGACCTCCGCAGCAGGAACAGCTGCCTTTCGGCTTTTTGTTATTCGGGCTACCGATATAGCCAGCCCGCTGACATTTTATTTGGTTGCTTCGGCGGCGATGGCAACAATTGGAGCGGTCATCTATGTAGTGGCAGATGTAATTAGCGGGATGAGAATTACCAGTTATTTTGAGCGCAAATTTATGGATTACGGAATGCCGAAATACGACGCAATAAGGAAGGTCCTGGACCACCTGCAAGGAAACAAGCCAATTAATCTCAGCAATGAGGAGCTTAGGGAAATAGCCAAGGATTTTAAACAGGTGAATCACTTGAAGATTATCGCCGCCGCGGGAAGCGCAGAAGCCCGTGTTGTCATTGACATGCTAAGGCTCGCAGTGCGAGGATAGGAAAATAATGGTGTACTCATGAACCAAATACCAAGCATGACGATAAAAGAAAGGAAGGTGTTCCTGGGCAGGCTGAAGAGGTCTGACCTATTCAAGAATAAAGAAGTGCTTGTCGATGTGCTTGACAAGGCGCTATTGGAATATCACGGCGAGGATTGGGCAAGGACCACAGAGCTCCCGGGAAAGACGATGAAGAACATTGCCGACAGGCCGCACACCAAATACGACATGCTGTGCGAGATTGAGTCGCTTCTCGGCGATATGCTGCACGAGACTGCAAGGAAAATAAGGAACTTCGGCACTTCTGGCAGGGAGCTTAACGCAAAGGATGAGAAGGGATGCACCCCGCTGACATATGCGGTGCGCTCCTGCAACTACCTGCTCGTTGAGAAGATGCTAAGGATGGGCGCTGACCCGAACATAATGAGCCCCACGGGCCTCTCGCCGCTCAAGTTCGCAATGGTTATTGCAGAGCTTACAGACCCGAAATCCCCGCCAGTCCTAAGGCTCGAGGTGACCGGGTTCGCAAAGATCGCAAAGCTCCTGAAGGAGAATAAGGCAAACATGGAATGATGATTATGGCGCAAAAGCAAGAGAAAAGGGAAATTGTAACTCCATATCCTGCTGCCTGGAATATAAAGCGGCAGCAGCTGCTTGAAAACCTCTCCTTACTTGAGCGCGAAAAGAACAGCGCCCTTTTTGAGGCTACAAAGAACAGCGACCTAAGGGTGATATACAAGATTTTCCAGCTCGGCGTGGATGTCAACGCAAAGGATGAGGAAGGAAAGACCGCGCTTATGCATGCAGTCTATGTGAATGACGATATCGCCTTCAGGATGCTTCTTGCCAGTAAAGTGGATGTAAACCTGCAGGACAACAAGGGGAATGACCGCACTGATGCACGCCATCCGTGCAAAAGACCAGAATAAGGCGCATTCATTGGTTGTTTACGAAAACGCAAAAATTTTGATTAAGGACAATCAGGGATGGACCGCGCTGATGCACGCCATTGATGCAAACC
>CAILAH010000013.1 GCA_903832205.1 uncultured Microcaldota archaeon
TGTTAGCGTGATAATGCTTTTAGTAGGGCATCTCATAAATATCTAAAAGAAGGATTGAAATTCTATTCACAATATCTTTAATCTGCTCATAAAGTGGATTTATGGACAGGGTTTATGAGCAAAGCTGCCGCAATCACAAACTATTTAAACCCGGGCTCTCCAGTAGTTATATCGATGGCAGTCTTTGGGAAACCCAAGGAGCGCCACGATAGTCGGCGCTTACAACACGAAGACCGTTCTCCTTTTCTCGATGTGGGCCCCGCAGTTGAAAATTCCCTAGAGAAAACCAGAATTGGAAGCTTAATCGACCCCAAGAAGAAGAAACTGATTTTAGAGAGAATCAAGGACGGAAAGGGTCCCCTCTTTATGGAGAAGAAGCCCGCGCCTGAGCGCAGTGCTGATAAGCCTGCTTCTGAGCAGTCCCAATTTTTTGAAATTATATCCTATGATGGCAACGATTTGGGCAAGTATATCGAGCTCATTATGGAGGAAGTGGATCCATTCAATAAATGGAAAAAACAAGAAGCCCAACACACCGATTATTTGACCGCGAGAAAACTGGTGGCGGAACGAGGCTGGAGATTACCCTCAAACGTCCTGCACGAAAGCTATGTCCAAAATCATGACGCATGGATGCGGATGAGGCATTTCGGCTACTATTACGCCTGGGCGCGGGAAATAGTCGCCTATCCTGCCAGCAATGGCATGTTTGAGGCAGGCAGGGACATAATGGACGAAGAGACAAACTGGATAATTCCCGCAAGCTTCATTCCGCAGGAAGCGATCGGCGTAAAGGACGTTGGCCTGTTCATAGACCCGGAAGATGTGAGCAAACAGAACGGCAGGGTAATAGTTATCCCAAGGGTCACGATTGTCCTGACACGCATGATTCAGGGAATCGGCGATCTCGGCGGCGTCAATACGGCAACCGGCATTCCTCATGAAATTACCCATGGTGTTTGTGCATATCAGGACAGTGAAAGGCACTACTTTGGCAGGGCAGACGGAATGGGCGTCAGGCCGATTGTCCGCGGCGGTTACGATGAAGAGCGCAGATGGACCGTCGAAACCCACGTCAAACCAGACAAACATTACGGGGTTGGCGGCGTGAAGAGGTGGTGAACATGAATAGCTTGATGGACAAAACAAAAAAGGCAGAAATCCTTCAAAGAATTAGGGAAGGAAAGGCACCGCTGTTTATGGAGAAGAAGCCCAACCCGGAAAGCCCTTCCCATGCAGCACAGGAAACCTCAACCTACGCTAACAACGATCTGGGAAAGGAAATACAAATCCTGCGGGAACCTTTATGGAACCCCAAAGCCTATGTAGCGACCCATCACTACGCAAGAGTGCTTTTGGCTGAAAAAAACCTTAGGCTGCCCTCAAACGTGCTGCATGATGATTACCTAGTTTATACCAATAAATGGGAAACGCTGCATGGAAAATGCAGCTCTGCGATGTCCTTAAAGGTAACGTGGGCCCGCGAGATACTCGCCTATCCAGAAATTAACGGTGTGTTTAAAAAAGGTGAGGACATCAGGGATGCGGCAACAGGCTGGACAATCAAGGCAAAGGATGTCCCGAAGGAGGCAATGGGCGTAAAGGGCGCGGGCCTGTTTATCGACCCCGAAAATATCGATGGGTGGAGAGTCATTCCCAGGACCATAATTGTCCTGACTGGCATGATTCAGGAATTACATGGTGTGGGCAGGGTTGACGAGGTGACCCGCATCCCGCTCGCGGTTCCAAAGCAGGTGCTGGATTCGCTGAAGAAAAATGAGAAGCGCATTATTTCCAGGCGTTCTGAAACTAGTGTCAGGCCCATATGCCGCGGCGCCATTCGTGATTGCCTTGTCAGTTACGTTGATATAAGTAGAGACGTGTACTGTAACATAGAGCCTACCAACAAAGTGTTTGTGACAGGCGTAAGATTCTAAAAATTAGATCTCGTATTTTGCACTTTTGCCCTAACGGCAATGTTTAAAAAACAGTTCATCTCCCAACAATGATGATGGGAGAGAGGATAGGAACGCTCATTGACCCGAAAAAGAAAGCAGAAGTCCTACAGAGAATTAAAGATAGAAAGGCACCGTTTTGCGCAGTGAAGCCCGCCCCGGAACCTGTAGGGACAATCCCATCTTCATCCGGATATGTTGGAAACGATTTGGGCAAGGATATCCATCCCGTTGGGCCAGATGGCAAAATAACAAATACAGATTATTTGGAAGCAAGAAGGCTGGTTGCAGCGCAAGGCGTTCGGCTCCCCTCAAACGTCCTTCACGATGATTATTTAGTCAGTTCAGACAAATGGAAGGAATTGGACAAGAAGGGCTATTATGCTGCCTGGGCCCGCGAGATACTCGTTTATCCAGGAACAGGCGGAACATTTATCCAAGGCGAGGACGTAATTGATGGTGGGACAGGCTGGATTCTTCCGGCAAGATATGTTCCTGAGGATATATGCGGTAAAATAGGTATGGGCCTGTTCATAGACCCGGAAGATGTTTGCAGGGAAAATGGAAGAATAATCGTCCATCCAAAAACAACAATCATTCTCAATCGCCTGCTCCAAGAGAGGGATGCTTTTGGGATGGTTGATGAAGCAACCCGCATCCCGTTAGAAACAAACGTTCAACTAGATTTTGAAAAACGCTGGTTTTGGAGAACAGCGGGGATGAGTGTTAGGCCCATATGCCGCGGCGCCTCCAAACCCAACATCAGGATGGGCATCAACTGCGACTGCTTCCCAACCTCCAATTTCGGTGTGGGCGGCGTGGAATACAAATAAATTGGTGGAAAAATGTCAGAAAGAATAGGCTCGCTCATTGACCCCAAGAAAAAAGAAATAGTTCTACAAAGGATTAAAGACGGAAAGGCGCCTTTTTGCGCGGAAAAGCCCGCACCGGAAAACCCAGCAGCAGAAGCCCAATCACAGCAGATTGCATCAACCCCCGTTCCCAATTCCAATCTCGTAGTTCTCGATCAGAAGTTGAATTATATTGAGGCGTGGACTACTGCAAGAGCGCGCAATATGAAAATTGCCCCACACGTCCTGCACGATAATTATCTCGTGATGAGCGACCTCTGGAAAACAATACAAAACGCTTATCCCGTCTGGTGCCGCGAGTGGCTCGTCTATCCGAAGAAGGATGGGGTATTTGAGCCCAACAAGGATGTAGTGGACACCCACGAATTAGATGGTGAGAAGTGGCGCGTGATCTTTCCAGCAAGCTATATCCCGCAGCAGGCATTAGGCATAAAGGGGGTAGGCCTATTCGTCGACCCATCGGACATAGCGATTTATCCAAATCTGAAACAGCTAATCATCCATGCCAACATTACGCCGCCAACCCTTCTCACCGATTTCCTGCAAAAACAGGACTGGGGCCAGGTAGGCACTAACACACGCATTCCCCTTTCAGTTTCCAGAGATGTTCTTGACGCATTGCCAGATAATCAGAAGCGTTTTCTGCTGAGAATTGACGGTGATGGTGTTCGGCCTTTGGCGCGCACCTGCATTGGCATGGGCCACCGGAATGTCTACGCTGACCAAGACGTCGGCTCGGTCTTCGGGGTGTGCCTAATACCCTAAATCAGACTTCGTATTCTTCCCCGACCTTTGGGAGGAACACCTCATACTTCTTGTCCAGTGATTCCTCAAGCTCCTTCCTCTTTCTCTCCTCCCCGTGCACGATGAACACTTTCTCCAGTCCTTTCACATTATTCAGGTACTGCACCAGCCCGTTATGGTCCGCATGCGCGCTCATCTTTAGCGTCTCAATATTCATCTTCAGCTTGACTTCCTGCCCGCGAATGCGCACGCTCTTCTCGCCGTCCATAATCCTCCTTCCCGGAGTCCCCGGCGCCTGGTATCCTACGAACATCAGCGTGTTCCTCTTATCCCCCGCCAATTCCCTCAGATAGGTCATCACCGGCCCGCCCTTTAGCATTCCAGAAGTGGTGATGATGATGCTCCCCTCCTCAATCGCATCCCTCCTGTCCCTGCTCTGCGGCACGAACACGTACCTGCTCTTGAACGGGTCCACATCGCTTACTAATATGCTATGCTGCAATTCCTTCTTCGCATAAATCACGTCATGCCTGAAAATGTGCAGCGCCTTCTTTATCATCCCGTCAATGTAAATGGGCGCAGGCTCAATCAATCCCCCGCGCATGTAAGAATCAAGCATCAATACCAATTCCTGCCCCCTCCCTACTGCGAAACTCGGGATGAGCAGCCTCCCATTCTTCTTTAGCGTGCCGTTCACCACCTTCACTAATTTCTCACCAAGCTCCTTGTTTGAAGGCAGCACATCATTCTTTCCGCCATAGGTGCTCTCCACAATTGCAGTCTTTGCAGTGAGCCCCATCTCCGCAGGATCCATAATCCTCGAAGTCCTCGTGCTGAAATCAGACGTATAAAGCAGATTCCCTTTTGGATTATGCACAAGCACGGATGCGCTTCCCATAATATGCCCCGAATTATGCAGGCTGAACTTAACGCCCGCATCCACGACCGTTCCATAATCCGTAATCCTACAATTTCTCAAAATATTATTCAGCACCTTCCCGTTATCAAAATCATTCTTGCTCACTCTCATGTAATCCGCAATCATCAGCTGAATCAGATCCCTCGTGGGCTTAGTCATGTAAACATTCGTCTTCCTTTCCTTCCTGAACAAATGCGGCAAATAAGCAGCGTGATCCAGATGCGCATGCGTAATCACAATGTTCTTTGGCACCTTCTTAATCGTGGGGTACTCCTCCTGGGCGCCAATCTTAACCCCGTAATCCATCAATAGCGAATGTCTGCCGTCCAGGACCTCAATACAGCTCCTGCCGACCTCGTCAGCACCGCCGAAAAATCTTATCTTCAGAAATAATCACCTTTTCTCTCAAGCGCCCTGCCAATTCTCAGCAGGTCACCTTTTCTTATAGCGGCCCCTTGTCTGGTTCTTCTCGAACCTTCCTATTACATGCGCGGAATCGCCGTAAGCCGTCCTATAACTCTCCACAAATGCATTAAACACTTCCTCATCCTTCATGGAGCTGTACATTACGGCCAGGTCCGCCGCCTTCTTCTCGTGGTACGTCGAAAATTCGCACAGCCCAAAATCAATGGGCCTTACAACTCCCTCGCAATCGACAAGATTGGTGAGCGCATAATCGCCATGGCACAACCCTATCTCGTGCATCCTGGCAAGCAATCTGCCGCACTCCTCCGCATACTCCCTCTTCTCCTTTTCACTCGCGCTCTCGAACGCCTCGCTCAATCTCACTCCCCTCAAATACTCCATAACTATCCTGTTCTCGTCAAACCCAGATATTTCAGGGCACGGTATCCCCGCCTCCCTGCATTTCTTGAGTGCGGTGGCCTCCCTCTTTGTCCTTCCCTTCCTCAGCTTACCGTCGAGCTCGGGGTGCCTGTAATCCTTCTTTTCCCTCACCTTAATTGCATTATTCCCGTCCCTATAGACGTAGGCCTCTGCGCCCTTTCCGATGAGGCTCAAGTTTTTCCCTTCCATTAATCGGAATTAGCAAAATTAACATTAATAACCCTTTTGCCGAAAACAGGATAAGGGTGTGTTCTTATGGCTAGCAAGGTTGTGAAGAAAAAGGGAAAACCAATTGTCAAAAAGGCCAAAAAGAAAATGGCCAAGGCAGGCATGAAAAAGGCCAGCGCAACCAAGAAAAAGGCCTCTGTGATTAAGAAGAAAGCCTCGGTGATTAAGAAGGCCTCACCGGTTAAGAAGAAGGTCTCACTGATTAAGGGAAAGGCCTTCATCACCAAAAAGGGCGCCAAGGTTGTGGCCGCCAGTGAGATTGCTGATAATGATGCAAGAGTGGGCGCTGAGAAAGAGCTGGAACACAGCACCGAGCAGGAAATCACCGCCCAGGAAGAAACGGAAGAGAAGGAAGTGGACTGGGACAATGAGTCACAGGGCGAGTGGAAGGACAAGGAAGAGGGCGAGGCCGAAGCGGAAGATGAAGAAGAGGAGTTTGAGGACGAAGAGGAATAATCCCTTTCTATTTTTTAATATTCAATCTGATTTTTCAATTTTCTTAACCATCTCTAGGTGGCTTGGCAAGAATCCCCATCCCTCATAGATTGCGCGCGCCCTCTTGTTGCCCCAGCGCACGCCTATGGACACGTGCTTCATTCCCTTCTGCCTGAACCACTTCATCCCGATTTCCTTCAGCTTGCTGCCTATTCCCATTCCCCTGTACTCCTTCTTCACGTACAAATCCCCGAAATGGCCTAACTTCTCAATCTCAAAAACAGGTATATTCTTCTTTATCTGGAGCAGCGAGTACCCGACGGGCATTTTCCCGTCCCACGCAATGAACAAATCACTATTCCTTGAGCGTATGCATTTCACCACATACTTCCTGAATATCCCTGCCCAATTCTTTTTCCTCATCAGCACGGGTCTTATTTTCGGATTCTCCCTTGTCACGATGGCCCTATGGTCGCTCTCAAATTTCACAGCCATCTTAACTATTGCATCAACGTCCCTAATCCTTGCCTTTGTGTAAACAGTTCCCATCGCATTAACTTCTGAAAATATCCTTATATATTTATGTGGAGATGCTGTTAATGGTGATATAACATGGATTGCAAATGTTGTGGCTCAATGAAGAAGAAGCCCGCAAAGAAGAAGGTCGTAAAGAAAAAGAAGAAATAAGCCGTTTTTCTCTTTTTTATTATTTATCATTCCAGCAAAATCTATCTTTTATTACTTGCCAATTTTATCTTTCCCGCAATGGTTTCACTTGACAAGGACTCAAAGGCCAATTTTCAGAAGAAGCATTACGGCATAGTGGGCAGCCATTCCGGCGTTGAGATTTGCGGCTGGACAAAAAAATCGCTCACGGGAAGGGGCACCTGCTACAAGGAAAAATTCTACGGCGTGCACGCCGACAGGTGCGCCCAGATAAGCCCGGCCATGGCCTGGTGCGAGCAGAACTGCCTGCACTGCTGGCGTCCCATGGAAATGTTCAGGGCGCCAAACAAATTCACAGGCGATATGGATCCTCCAGAACTAATAATCGACGGAGTAATCAGCGAAAGAAAAAAACAACTCAATGGCTTCGGCGGCGATGCACGCACGCAGCGCACGCAGTGGGAGCACTCCCTCATCCCGGACCACTGGGCAATCTCCCTAAGCGGCGAAGCAACCCTCTACCCCAAGCTCCCTGAACTAATCAAAGCAATCAAGTCAAGAAAGGAAACAAAGACAATCTTCCTCGTCACAAACGGCCAGGAGCCGGACATGCTCGAGCGCCTCAACAAGGAGGGTGCGCTTCCCACACAGCTTTACATCTCGCTCATCGCATCCTCAAAAAAGCAGTTCTCCGAGCTCTGCGCCCCATTCTACAAGAACGGCTGGGAGCGATTGATGAAATCATTTGAAATTTGGAAATCATTTCCCACCCGCAAGGTAATCCGCATCACGCACATAAAAGGCCTCAACGATTCAGAAGATGATGCCTCCCGCTTCGCGCAAATAATCTCCTCCGCACAGCCCGATTTTGTCGAGATAAAATCCTACATGTACCTGGGCTATTCGCGCAGGCGCCTTAAGAAAGAGAACATGCCGGAGATGCCGGATGTTGAGCAATTCTCATCCAATATACTCAAACACCTGAATGATTATTCGCCCGAGGATAAGGATTCCGCATCCCGCATCACCCTTCTCAAGCGCAAATCCTCCCCCCATACCACCAGAATACAGTAATAGCAAATTGCAAATCAACTGCAATTCCCGTTTGCCAAAGGCAAATGGGCATCGTTTCGCACATTTGCGAAAGCAAATGGCGCATCGTTTGGCGTTGCCAAACGCTTGTCGCTTTGCGAAAACGCTTGTGCTAGCTAGCAACCCACACATACAGCCCAAAATTGATGTGTTTTGCTATAATATTTTTTTGTCACCATATTATTCCGTGAAATATTCGATACGGCAGGCAACGGGATTGGATGTTGACCAGATTGTCGGCCTATGCGTAAAACTCGCCGAATTCGAGGGCAAGTTCATGCAAAAGAAATCCTCGAATGAGGAAATCTCCAACCGTGTCGCAAATGAGATATTAAACGACAAGTTCTGCGCCTATTTCATCGCCGAGGAAGGGACCAAGGTGGTGGGCGTGATTAAGATTGCGCACATGGAAAGCGGGCTTGGCAAGGTCTCGGAGGCGTTTGTTCTTGACCAGTACCGCAAGAACGGCATAATGGAGGCGCTTTTTGAGGAGTCGCTCAAATGGGCGCTCCCCCGCGGAATAAAATCCCTCTACCTTACCGTTGTGACCGGAAATGACCTGGCCTATAATTACTGGAAAAAGCGCGGGTTCGAATGCGACTCCTACGTGAGCGACACCCTAATCAAGATGTTCAAGGATGTCGGCGGCATGGTTGCTGGCTAACACTGATGGGGAAGGAGCGCCTCCCCCGCACATTCGCGTGAGCGAATTGCGCATCGTTTGGCTCTGCCAAACGCTTGCCTCGTGTGGTCTACACCCCCCACCCATGAGTAACAGTATTTAGTTGAGAAAAAAGAGGGCCGACATTTGCAGCGGCAAATGGTGCCCCTTTTTGCTTTGCAAAAAGAGGGCCGCGACCGGGAATCGAACCCGGGTCTGGGGATTTCTGCATTTCTGGCATTCTTTTTCGGCGAACCGAAAAAGATGTCCACAGTCCCCCATGTTACCATTGCACTATCGCGGCCATGAATAGGGAGCTCCGCCCCCTATGACCCCGGTAGTTTTGCGCCCGTGGCGCAAAACACGAGGCCATTGCCTTAATCGTTAGGGCATTTTTATTAGTCATCACAAACTATTTAAACCTCAGCTTTTCAGGCTTATTCGGTGTTAAAATGCAGGTTAAAAAGTGGGACAGCCATTCCAATTCTCAAATTCGCAAGAAAGCCGTGACGGCATTCGGCGCCTGCGTCCTTGCGGCAGGCATATTCGCTTCAAGCCCTCTGCAGGCGGCGCCCTTAATCTCGGATGCAACCTACGTTTCACCCAAGGCCAAGGATGACGCCCCCAAAATCATACTCAATAAAATCCGCATCAGCCTAGATGGCCCGGATAATGACCAAATTGATAACTCTTTCGCGATACATGTTCGCAAGGAACTTATGAAGTCCCTTGAATCCAGGCCCGCAATGGGCGAGCACAAAATCGGCGACACAAACTGTGTTGCTAGGGTTTCCGGCCTCCAGGTGGTTTGCGACAGCATGAAAGACGTCAAGCAGGTGTGCGAGGATGCAGGCAACAGGCACCAGACAAAAGACTGCGTGAAGGGCGCGCTTGAGAAGCTGGCCGGCCCTGTGAAGAAACTTTTGAAAAAGGCCCACGACCATTTTCTCAACCTCTGGAAAAAGGATTGCTCTATGAATGGCGCGGAATCCATAACGATAACAGATAAGGACGGGATGCTCAACTATGACTTGTACGTCTTCTATCCCGTAAATGACAAGCGCAGCTGCCCCGAAGAGCAGGGCGAGGCAACGCAAAGCACAAAATCCGGTGGCGGAGGCGTGGAACTGCAAACGAATCCCCCGCGCAAGAAAGTCTACAGCCCAAATGCAGATGCAGAGAAAGGCCGCTAAATAGCCTTTTCTCATTATAAACTTTTTTCATCTATCTTATAGCGAGTGTTACTTATGTACGGTGGCAAAGACCATGATAAGGCAGGCGAGATCGCCAACCAAGTCCTGAAGAATGTGCGCAACAAGGTTAAGGTCGGCGCATCCCTGGCAGAAATCTGCGACCAGATTGAGAAGGAAATCGTGGATTTGGGCGCACAGCCCGCATTCCCCTGCAGCGTTGCGGTTAATGAGTATGCGGCCCACTACGCGCCGCTATTCGGCGACAAGTTGGTTGTCCCGGAAAACTCAATCGCAAAGGTCGACTTCGGCGTGCACATTGACGGCTATATCTGCGACTGCGCAACGACCGTGAATTTCAATCCCGCCCTAACGCACCTGGAAAAAGCATCCAAGGAATCGCTCAAGGCGGCGGTGGAGATTGTAAAGGACGGCGTCACAATCGCAGAGCTGGGCAACACAATTCACAGGGTAATGCGCGAGAACAACGCAAGCCCCGTATTCAATCTCACTGGCCATAGCATGGACCAGCACATGATTCACGCGGGCCTAAGCATACTCAACCACGAGAACAACGTCCAGACAAAGCTAACCGAGGGAATGGTGGTGGCGATTGAAACCTTCTCCTCCACGGGTGCGGGCTATGTGCACGACCGCGGCAGGCCGGGCATTTACTCAATCATAAACCCGAAGAACGTGCGAAACGCGGCCGCACGCAAAATCCTCTCGCACTTTTACACGGAAAGGAAAACGCTTCCCTTTGCGGAGAGATGGCTCCACAAAATTGAAAGCTCAAGCTTCGCAATCCAGAACGCGCTCCGCGAGCTTGGATCTTTTGAAGTGATAATGCCCTACCCCCCGCTGAGCGAGCTGACGGGCGCAATGGTATCACAGCACGAATGCACGCTTCTGGTGGAAAAGAACGGCTTCCACATTATCGGAGGGGACTACCCCTAGGGTGAAAACATGGCAGGTACATTCATGCTTGACAAGCTAGGCTTCCTTCTTGCGCTCACCATGGGCGCCATAATCCTGGTGCTCGGCTACCCGCAGGGCATGCAGATGCTCATGCTGATGTTCATCTTCCTGCTCGTGAGCGTAATCGCAACAAAATACGGCACGCGCTCAAAGAAAAAGCTCAACATATTCGAAGGCGAGAGGGGCTGGAAAAACGTGGTCTCAAATGGCCTCGTCCCGACAGTGATGGCAATCGCCCTCTTCTTCACGGGCAACCCCATGTTCCTGCTCGCCTATGTCGCAAGCATCGCGAGCATCACGGCTGACAAGTTTGGGTCCGAGCTCGGCATATTCGATATCCCGTTCTTCCTCTGGGGCATGAAAAAGGTGAGGCCCGGCACGAGCGGCTCGGTCTCAGTGCTCGGCACGCTCGCATCACTGAGCGGCGGGTTCGTAATCTCGCTCGGCTCGGTGTATCTGCTTTCAATCCCGATCTCAACCGCATTCTTCATAGGCCTGATTGGGTTCATGGGCGGTTTTGTTGACAGCCTATTCGGGATACTCGAGGAAAAGGGCATCGGCAACAAGTTCACCACAAATTTCATGTGCTCGCTCGCAGGCGCGCTCATGGTATGGCTTGTGTTCTAGGGTGTTAATGAATGGAAACTTACGACATAATAGTGATTGGCGCGGGCCCGGCCGGCTCAGCCGCCGCAATCTACGCGAAGCGCTACGGCATGAATGTATTGATTGTCGAATCCGGAACAATCGGCGGCCAATTAAGCTGGGCATCAGAAATAGAGAATTACCCCGGCGTCCCGAAAATGACCGGGATGGATTATGCGGAGAGCATCCGCAAGCACCTCGAGCACCTTAAGATTCCTTTGCAGATGGAGACAGTCAATTCCATCCGCAAGCTAAATGGCAAATTCGAGCTTGAGCTCTCTTCAGGCTCAAAGCTTACCACGCTCAGCGTCATTCTTGCAACCGGCTCATCGCACAGGCACCTGGACGTCGCCGGCGAGGAGGCATTCTTCGGCAAGGGCGTCTCCTACTGCGCAACCTGTGACGGCTATTTCTTCAAGGGCCGCACGGTCGCCGTAATCGGCGGCGGCAACTCCGCGCTCACATCCGCCCTCTACCTGGCGGGCATCGCAAAGAAAACATACCTGGTGCACAGGCGCGACGGCTTCCGCGCGGAGCAGGCAATCATTGACAAGCTCATGAAAGACCCGCGCATTGAGGCAAAATTAGGGTTCGTCCCGCTTGCGCTTGAGGGCAACGATGTCCTGAAAAAAATAAAGCTGATGAATGTCTCGGACAATTCCGAATCCTATCTGGATGTTGACGGCGTATTCGTCTCCGTGGGCGAGGACCCGAACAGCTCGCTCGCAAAACAGCTCGGCATCCCGCTTTCAGAAAAAGGATTTGTCCAAACGGATGAAAAGCAGGCCACCTCCATTCCCGGCTTTTACGCAGCAGGCGACCTGACGGGAAAAGGCTGGGCGCAGGCAATCAACGCCGCAGCACAGGGCATGGCCGCGGGGATTGAATGCAGCATCTACATACAAGGCCTGAAAAAGAAGCACTAGCTATTCAATCGCAACAATCTCATTTTCTTTCGTTATCTTAAGGCTCGTTGAATTCCCGCTCCCCCTATACTCAACCTCGCAGTCAACATTCCTCTTCTCGCCATTCACGCCAATCTCCTTTCCGCCCCCTTCAACGGTTGCAGCATTCCTGAATTCCACCTCAAGCGTGCCCGTATTTGCACACAGCACATTAACCTTATGCGCCAGCTCATCCGCATAGGCAGAGCTCTCCAGCTTTCCCATTGCGCCCTGCACAGCGTCCATAAAATTGTTCATGTACACATACCACACCCCGATGTACACGAGGAAAACAAGCATTACAATGAGCATCTCGGTGCTAATCATTCAAACCACAACAGATAGCTATACGGGGGAGCGTGAATGCCCCTCCATCTCAGAACTACTGGCTAATCACAGGTGTTGAAAGAGCACGAGTTGCTCTTGCACTGCCCGTTTGTCGAGCAGTAGGCACCCTTCTCCAAAAGCTGCGAAGACTCATTGCCAACGCCCAGTATGGCGTTGCTCCTGTTCTCCACCATTGCGCCCGCATTGGTGGCGGTCTTCTGAAGCTGGGTCACCAGTATGAAAGCTATCGCCAGTATTGCGGCAAGTATCAGTATCATCTCAATAGAAATCTGGCCTTTCATAAACCCCTTACTGCACCCAAACTTTATATTCTTATACAAATCCAAATTTGCCATGGCGGAGCTAACTGCCCTCGGGAAGACAATGATTGAATTCAACGGCACCAAAGGCTATGCTGAAGATATTCGCCCCGGAAGCAGGGATGAGCTCCTACTGCAGAATTACAGGAAAGCCCAGGAAAAAATACGCCTTGGAAATCTCATTAAGGTGGAGGACATCTTTTTGAGAGCCGGCTGCACTGGCCCAGAATATCTTCCCGCATTCAAGTCGCTGCTCAGGAACTGCGTTTACCCGCCAATCTGCCTTCCGCTCAGCACTGAGTACAGGCTCATGGCGCCCGTAATCTCCGTTGATGAGGTCTATTACGCAAGCCCGCAGCACGGCGAGCTCATTGTTGCGGCGGTTGCCTTCTTCGGCGTAATCGGGCCGGCAGTATCGGGCTATTATAAGTCAGGCCGCACTATTCGCCAGAATCCCTTGGGTATCAATCAGAAAAAATTCATCGATTCCCAGCTGGCCCTCCTTACTTCGCAGAGAATGGTGCTAAATATTGAGGGCAGGGAACTCGTGTTTGACGCCAACAAGATCGCGCTTGCATGGCTAATAAGGGGTTACTACGTTGAGAATTACGATTCCCTTGCGGCATACCTAGACCGCAAGCTCACCGACAAATTCCTGCACAAAGTCTATTGTTTCACGGCGCCCTACCTGGACGGCACCCTTAACGTAATGCTCATAAAAGGGGAGAAGGAAATCAGGGTGAATTGGCGCACAAAAACCGGAGAGAGCATCTAACTTATTTTTTGCCTGGCACATAGCTTTCAACGGCCATGTCTGCAAAGTCGCACGCGCCCTCGTTGTAATCCACAACGCCGTGCGCAAAATAGTTTTCGTACGCGGCATCCTTCCATATTGCATATGCTTGTGCCGTATCCGCCGCCATGCTCACATTCTCCATTATCTTCGCAAGCTGGAGAGGATTATCCATCCCGGCCGCAAACGTTGCCTCGCCTATCTCCGGGAACTGCCCCAGATAGCCGCTTGTAAGGTGCCTCTGCTTTTCAACCGCCCCAATCAGCTTATCATCGACCTTTGGAAACTTCATCTGCGCAAGAAGCTTCACAATCTTGAGCTCATCAGTTGGCTGGTACTCGCCCGTCATCTTGATGAGATTCGCATAGAACCTATACTGTATCGCATGCAGCCTTGAGGCAACGCCTCTCAGCCATTCCGGATAGCTCGTGAGCGGGTTTCTCGCATAGAGCCTCACAATGCTCTCGCCGAGCACTGCCCACACATGCGGCTTGTCCTTCGTTAATTCGTTCTCCTTAAGGAACTGCAAATCCCCATTATGCATCCTCTCATTGCCAACAAAGAAGCATCGCCTCTCAACAACGCGGAACCCGGAGGCCTCCAGCAGCGCGTCGCATATCTTCATGCTCACCGCGACAATCGCCTTCTCATCCGCATTCACGTCGAACCTGCTGAGCCTTATCACATCCGCCAGAGTCTTCTCGTGCTCTATGAGCGCAAACGCAACCGTGGCCAGCTCCTCCCTATTTAGAGAAAGGCAATCATCAGGCATAACGCCCCATGCCTCCTTCGCAGTCTTGGTAAAATATGACGCATAGGCAATCCACTTGGCGCCCTCAGCGCCGTGGGGCACCTTCTCTGTCGGCTGCCTCACTATATCATGCAAATAGCCCGCAAGCTCTGCAGTATCCGCGACATGCTTTACAGCTTCGGCCACGTCATCAATTGAGTAAATATAAGATTTGTCCCTGCTCTCGCCAATCCCTTCCTTCTTGGCAATCCCCTCGGCAAGTATTCTCCCGTACCTTGCCACATTGGTGACATGCGTCTCGTCATGCGCATGGCTCAGGATTCCCTTCTTTCGCCTCTGGGCGAACGCCCTCTCCATCATTTCCTTTGCCTTCTGGGCTTCAATCATAAAATCCCTTCGTGTATGTACTCTTAGGGTTATATTCAGGTTTTTATACTTTGTTATTATAGGAATTAACATGATAGTGGCCATCAAGCTCGGCGGCAGCATAATCACGCAGAAGTCAAGATTCAAGACGCCAGAACCCGCGGCAATTGACGCGCTGTGCGCTCTCATAGGCGAATACCATAAAAAAGGCGTAAAGTTCATTGTGGTGCACGGCGCAGGCTCCTACGCGCACATTCCCGCAAAGGAGTATGGCCTCGCCGACGGCATAAAAACCGAAGAGGGCTTGGTGCACTATGCGTCCGTGCACTCGCTCTGCGAGGAGCTCTCCACAATCATAACCAATTCGCTCATTAGGCACGGCGTCCCCGCAATCTCATTCCATCCGGCAACATTTGTCACGCAAAACAAGAAACTCCCGGTGAAAATAGACGACAAGCTTCTCCTGCGCTATCTGAAGGAGGGCTTTGTTCCGGTAACTCACGGCGATGTCGTCCTTGACAAATCTCTCCGCACCTCAATCATCTCAGGTGATGGGCTGATGGACCATTTCGGAAAAGAGCTCGCTGACAAGCTGATTTATGCGAGCGATGTGGACGGCCTTCTCTCCTCTCTTGACGTTAAAGGCGAGCTAATCAGGGATGTGACAAAGAAGAATTTTGACGGCGTCTACAGGATGGTGAGCGGCTCGCAGCACACGGATGTTACGGGCGGCATGTCCGGCAAGATAAAAAACCTCATGACGCTCAAATGCCCCACCTATCTTGTGAATGGAAAGCACCCCAACAGGATACGCAGCATCCTAGACGGAAAGAAGGACATCTACACGAAGTTCACGCCTGGGTGACACTTCGTCAATTGTCCCCCCTGGGTTTCGATACCCTTATATCCCTAACCTCCAACAATATCTTATATGAAGCTTCTAATCGGCATAAGCGGCGCCTCGGGCATGCCCTATGCAAAGGCGCTCATTGATGAATTGAAAAAGCAGGGCCACGATGTAAAGGCCGTCATAAGCAAAGGCGCAAGGAATGTCGCCAAGTACGAGCACACCACACTTCCCAAATCCGACTATGACGAAGGGGACCTTGCGGCACCGTTCGCATCCGGCTCCTACCAGTTTGACGGCATGGTCATTATTCCCTGCTCGCTCAAAACCCTTGGCGAGGTTGCGCACGGCATAGGCGGGACGCTTGTGACGCGCGCAGCAGAGGTGTGCCTCAAAGAGAGGAGGAAGCTCATACTGGTAGTGCGTGAAACCCCGCTCTCACTTATCGCAATCGAGAACATGCGCCTCGTCACTCTCGCAGGCGGTGTCATTATGCCTGCAGCACCGGGCTTCTATTCTGACTCAAAAAGCGTCAACGACCTTGTGAATTTCATGGTGGGCCGTGTTATGGACCAGCTTGGCGTGAAGCACAATGTTTACAGAAGGTGGAAAGGCAAATAATGTTTGTTGCTGATATTCAACAAAGGTGTTCATATGAAGTCATTGCGCGAATTCATTTACGATCTTGAAAAGGAAGGGATACTGAAAAAGGTAAAGAGGCCCGTTTCGCTCAAGTATGAGCTCGCATCGGTGCTCTACCACGCGGGCGAGACTCCCGTTCTCTTTGACAAGATAAGCGAATCGGAAATCCCTGTCGTTGGCAATGTGTTCGCGAACAAGGGGCTGGTTGCAAAATACCTGAACGTGCGCAGGAATGAGTTAACCAAGGCGCTTGCAACGGCCATCAGCCAGCCGTCAAATCCTGGGGAGGTTCCGCCCGCAGAAGCGCCCGTGATGCAAAACATAATTGAAAATCCGGACTTCACCAAATTTCCCATTCCCCTTCATACTGAAAAGGACGGCGGCCCCTACATTGCTTCGGCAATAATCGTTGCAAACGACCCGGAGCACGGGCGCAACTCCTCATTCCACAGGATGATGCTCATTGATAAGGACAAGTTCGCAGTGCGCATACTTCCCCGCCACCTCAACGAGTACATTGAGCGCGCGGGCGGTGAATTGCGCGTCGCAGTTGTGGTGGGCGCTTCCATCAACGTGCTTCTCGCATCCGCAATCTCAGTTGACGTGAAGGATGATGAGTTCAGGATTGCAAACACGCTCATGCCGTTCAATACTGTGCAGCTGCCCGACAGCAACATAAGCGTCCCCGCAGATGCGGAGATGGTATTCGATGCCACCATAACCAAGGAGATGCACGATGAGGGCCCGTTCGTGGACCTCACTGAAACGCTCGACATCGTAAGGTCGCAGCGCGTGATGAAGGTGCACCGCATCTACCACAGGAACAAACCCATTTTCCACACGCTTCTTCCCGGCGGATTCGAGCACAAGATTCTGATGGGAATGCCGCGTGAGCCCACAATATTCCTTGAAGTTGGAAAGGTCGCGGAATGCACCGGCGTCAACATAACGCCAGGCGGCTGCTCCTGGCTCCACGGCGTCATCTCAATAAAAAAGAAAAATGAGGATGACGGCAAGAATGCGATTGAGGCCGCGTTCAAGGGCCACAAGTCCATGAAGCACGTCATAATCGTTGACGATGATATCGACATCTACAACCCGCTTGAGGTTGAGTGGGCAATAGCCACGCGATTCCAGGCAAATAAGGACATGATAGTCAAGGTTAACGAGAAGGGCTCTTCGCTCGACCCGTCCGCCGATCCCAACACCTACATCACAACCAAGGTCGGGATTGATGCAACAAAGCCGCTGGTCGCGCACGGGAAGAATTACGACAAGGTGAAGTTCGTCCCGCTCAACATTGGCGATTATATCTAAGGTGAAACCATGAAGCTGACCGCTGAAGAAAGGAAGATGTACGAAGGAAAGCGCGGCAAGGCGGCACAGACTGCAATGGAAATACTCGTTGCGCTCGGCGAAATCTACGGCGCAAAGAATATGGTCCCAGTCTCATCGGTGCAGGTGAGCGGCGTCTCCTACCACAATCTTGGCGATGCAGGCCTTGAATTCCTTGAGGAACAGGCAAAGGACGGCAAGGTGCGCGTCCTCACCACGCTCAATCCCGCCGGCATGGACCTGGACGACTGGAAAAAGCTCGGCATCAGCGATGATTTCGCCCAGAAGCAGCTCACAGTGATTAGCGCATTCGCAAAGATGGGCATCACCGTCTCCTGCACCTGCACTCCATATCTCGTCGGAAATCTCCCCCGCTTCAACGACCACATTGCATGGGGCGAATCATCCGCGGTAACATTTGCAAACTCCGTGCTGGGCGCGCGCACAAACAGGGAGGGCGGGCCTTCAGCGCTCGCGGCCGCGCTCACCGGGAAAACACCTGCCTATGGCTTGCACCTTGACGAGAACAGGCAGGCGCAATTACACGTCCAAGTAAAGGCAAAGCTCAACAGCACTTCCGATTTCAGCGCGCTCGGCTGGGCTCTTGGTAAGAAATTCGGCAACAAGATACCTCTCATGACCGGCATAAAGCATGCCACCATTGATGAGCTAAAGTCATTGAGCGCGGCGCTCCCCACCTATGGCGGCCCCTCACTCTTCCACATTAAGGGCATCACCCCCAACAGGACGAAGAAGCCCAAGGAAACGGCAACCATTACCGAGGATGACATTAAAGAGGCGTACAAGGCCCTCAATGAAGAGAGCGACATTGTTGATTTTGTCGCAATCGGCTGCCCCCACGCGAGCATAAACGAGATAAAAAAGATAGCATCGCTCCTTGAGGGCAGGCACGTGAAGGCGGAGTTCTGGATTGCAACCGCCCGCCAGACAAAGGAGCTCGCGGACCGTGCAGGCTATTCGAAAATAATAGAGGCATCTGGCGCAAAAATCGCCTGCGATACCTGCATGGCGGTCGCGCCGCTTAAGGGGCGCTTCCGCGTAATGGCAATCGATTCAGCAAAGGGCTGCTACTATGCGCGCGGCTCAAACGGCTTCAAGACCAAATTCGGCACGCTCGAGCAGTGCATTGATGCCGCAGTAACCGGGAAATGGAACCCGAAATAAGGTGCATGAGATGGAACACCCGATAAATTGCAGGAAGATTTCACCAGGCGTTGCATCTGGCGAGGCACTGGTAAGCAAGGATCCTGTCTCCTTCTACGGCGGGGTAGATCCCAATAGCGGCGTCGTTGTGGAAAAAGGCCACTGCCTTGAGGGCAAATGCATCTCCGGAAAGGTGCTTGTGTTCCCGCAGGGAAAAGGCTCCACGGTAGGCTCCTACACGCTCTACCGCCTGAAGAAAAACGGCGTTGCACCCGCTGCAATCATAAACCAGGAGACCGAAACAGTCGTTGCCGTGGGCGCAATCATCTCGAAAATCCCAATGGTTGACAAGCTCGAGGGCGATGCCTATTCAAAAATAAGGGACGGCATGCACATTGAAGTTGACGCAACAAACGCAAAAGTAAAATTCTAATTCCCTATTCGCAGCTTCACTCACTGCCTATCCTATCTCTAGTTACATTCTCATTCCAATCTCGATTTACGTTCACTTCTTATCCACTTTCACGCCATCATTCGTAGGCTCCAACTCTATTGAATCAAAATTCGCGTTCTTGAGCGCATCTTTCACCCTCTGCAAATCCTTCTTGTATAGGTAGCCTATGAGCGCTCCCCCCTCTCCTCCCGCACCGGTAATCTTTGCGGCAATCCCGCCATTCTTCATAACAATCGCAACCGCCTCCTCAATCACAGGCGTTGACATTCCCGCTCCCCTAAGCAGTGCATGATTCTCATCCATCAGCTTTCCCAGCCTCTCCGCACTCCCGCCTCCCTGCAGCTCTTTCAATGCGCTCCCAAATATCCTCACATAGGGCTCCATTACCTTATCTCTCTCTTCCTGGGCCAGTTCGTCCGGCTTCTTTGAAACGCCGTGCTGCTTTGCAAACAACAGCACCAGGTCGCCCGTGTTGCATCTCACTCCCCTGAACGTGTCCACAATGATAATGGTCGTCCCTTCTGGCAGGCTAATCTTCATTGGCTCAAAATTATACACCGAAGGGTTGAACTCCCTCCAAAACTTAATCATGCCGCCGTGCACCACGGTCCTCGCGTCAATCCCGCTTGGCCTTCCGCCGTGGTCAACCTCATCGCCAATCTGCGCGCACCTGAATATCTCCTCCAAATCCGCTCTCTCTCCAGCACACCTATAGAGCCCGAGCGCAATGCACGCGCCCAGCGCGGATGAGCCTCCCATTCCCTTGACTATCCTGTCGCCCAGGAACGTTGCCCTGAACGACTTCCCCTTCAAATTCCCTGTCTTATTGTAAATCTCCCTGTAAATTGCCGCGTGCATCTGCACGTGCCTGTGCCCCTCAGATTTTCCGTCCGGATAAATTGTTCCCCCTTCACCGTAAACGGGGTTCACAATCTCAATCGTTTCCTTCCCATTGGCGCTAACTTCCTCAAGTAGGACCTTTCTCCTATTATCAACGGCCACCGATAACGCCGGGGCACCATACACAACGTAGTGCTCCCCGAAAAGAATAATCTTTGTGGGCGCGCTTATTTCCATGCTATGATTTGTCCCCAAGATATTCATAAAGGTTTTCCGTAAAGTAGGTGTACTTGGGCTCCCTCACGGCGAACATCGTGTCATACTGCGCCATCTCCTTTCCCAGCAAATTCCTCATCCTTCTCACGTTCAGGTAAAACTCCTGCACATTCCTGTTTATCGTGTAGGAAATTGCATCCCACTTTCCCAGCCCCCTTGCCGTCCACAGCACGCTCTTGTCATCAATGTATTCTTTCATCCCCCTGTCCACGTCCTTGCCGTGCTTTGAGAATTTCATCAGCACCGCCATCATGTTCAAATCTAATGCAGCATAATTCAGCACCGGCCTGAAATCCGTAATAATCTCCTGCCGTATGAGGTTCCCCATCCTGTACTTGATTGCGTCCCAGCTCATGTTCAGCTCCTCGCCAATCTCCGTGTAGCTCGCCCTTGCATTGTTCGAGAGGTACTTGAGCAGCTGGAAATCCGTCTCATCCACCTTGCTCACCGCCTTTCCGCCTCTTCTCTGGAATTTCCCCTTCTCGCCAAGCGCACCCAGCTTTATGCTCTCCAATCTAATGAGCACGTCATAATCATAGGGCTTCACCAAATCCTCAAGCTCGTGGACATAATTGTATGTCTCGTAGATATCCTTGGCCACGATGCTCGCCTCCACATCCCACGCGCCCACATAGGTGATTACCGTATTCACGTACTTCGCATTCTTCAGCTTCTCAATAATCTCATTCTCCCTCTTGTCGTTCAATTCGCCGAAGCGCATGAACATATGGCTCGTGAAGAATCCCAGCTTCCTCAAATTAATCCCCGTCAAGTATCCCGCAATAACTCCCGCTTTCTCCAGCCTGTCAATCCTGTAATTAACCGTCTCCCTTGATGCGCCCACACGGTGCGCAATCTGCGTTGTGGATTCCCTGCAGTTTGAGCTCAGCTGCCCGAGGACCTTCCAGTCGAGCTTATCCAGCCCGATTTTGGTGAACTCCCTATCCAGCACTCGCATATTTTACATTATACGCACATTCTATTATATATTTTACTATTATGGCAAAAACCCAATGGAAGTTTTTATACGCCCCGCATGCGCCTAGTTATATGAGGTGATGGCATGAAAATAAGTTTATACGGGACGAGGGGTTCCATCCCTGCGCCATCAAGGCGCAATAGGCCGACGCATGAATTCGGCGGGAACACCACCTGTTTGCTTGTGGAGGGGGCTAGCGGCAGGCATTTCGTAGTTGACGGCGGGAGCGGCATACGCCTCTATGGTGAGGATTTGCTTAAGGCGAACAAGGCAATGTTCAGCCCGGATAAGCCCCTGGTTGCGCTGCTTACGCACGTGCACTGGGACCACATACAGGGGATACCGTTCTTCACGCCCATATATTTCCCGAAGAACAGCATAGTCTTCTACGGCAACTGCAACTACGTGAGCTCCCTCAATGAGGCGCTGCAGAACAGCGAGCCGAAGAAAATTACTCAGTTCGCGCTTGAGAAGCAGCAGGGCAAATTCGTCTTCCCCGTCCGCTTCAGCGACCTGCAGTCCAACGTTACCTTTGGCGACAATGAGGACCTGCGTGAGGGACTTGAGATTGACGGCCTGACCATAAGGACGCGCGGCGTGAACCACCCAGAGGGCTGCTACAGCTACATGTTCCTTGAGAACGGCAAGAAATTTGTCGACCTCACCGACCACGAGCACGAGCCGCAGCTCTCAGTGATTGGCCCGAAGGATGCAAAGATGATGAAGTGGATTGAGGGCGCGGACGTTCTTTTGCAGGACGCCCAGTACACGCCCGAGGAGTACGACCCCGAGCAGGCTGGCAAGAAAGGCACGAAGAAGGTGGGCTGGGGGCACAGTGTGGATGAGAAGGTGATAAGGATGGCGGTGGATGCAGGAGTGAAGAGGCTCATCCTCACGCACCACGACCCGACGCATCTCGACCAGTTCCTTCTTGACCGCGAAACCGTGCTCAGGGAGTATCTCGGGCTGCAGCTCAAGGAGAAGGGGCTTCCGGAAAACGCGATGAGCGTTGAATACGCACGTGAAGACACCTCAATCGAGCTGTAACCTCAGAAGAATCTAACCTAACCTTATTTTTTCTTTTTTCAAAAATTAGGATGGACCGGACGGGATTTGAACCCGCAGCCTCGTCCATTTTGTAGCTTTTTTTTCAAAAGAAAAAGCTTCGCCAAGAACGCGATCTGCCGTTGATCTACCGGCCCGGAAGATTTAGAGAAGAAAGAATATTTAAAGATTAGGAATTCACTCGAGCCCCAAAAGATAGCGCCAGTTCTTTATGTTAATCTCCTTGTCCTTGCCTTCGACGAATACGGGCTCTTTCTGCTTTTGTGAGGCTGGAGCCTGCTGCGGTTGGGAGGGCCTGCCCTTCTCTATGTAATGGTACCCTGCGGGCTGCGGCTTTGGCGCCTGCGGCTGCTGTATCTGCTGCTGGGCGCGCTGCCTCATCATCACGGACTCAAGCCTCTCGAGACGCTCCTCAATTTCCTCAAGCTTAAGATAGATATCAGAAAGAGTTACATTCGGACTTGCCATGATAATAATCAGAAATAAAACATTAAAAGCATTTGAACCGTCTAATTAGCCATGGACGTCACAATTTCCCTTATCAGCATCGACATGCCACAGGACTGTAATGTCATCCTGGGTCACGCGCATTTTATCAAGACAATAGAGGATTTATACGAAGTGCTTGCGGAGAGCGCGCCGGGGATAAAGTTCGGTGTTGCTTTCTGCGAGGCGAGCGGGCCGAGGAAGGTTAGGATAGAGGGGAATGATGACGAATTGATGGAAAAGGCAGGGGAAGAGATATCCAAAATAAGCGCGGGGCACACGTTCCTGATTTTCCTTAAGAACGGGTATCCGGTAAATGTGCTCAATGCGGTGAAGAATGTGAGCGAGGTGTGCCAGGTTTATGCCGCCACCGCGAATTCATTGCAGGTCGTTATAGCCGAGAGCGAACAGGGAAGGGGAGTGCTCGGCGTGATTGACGGCAGCTCATCGCTCGGCATTGAGAACGAGCAGGAGAAGGCCGACAGGTACGAACTATTGAGAAAGATCGGCTACAAGCTCTGATTCTTTTTTAAAAAATAAGAAAAGAAAAAAAGGCTAAAGGCAGAACTCAACGAAATATGCATCCCCCCTTTCTGCATCCAGTTCCGCATAAATCCTATTCAGCTCTTCAGAAGGGCATCGGTAATCCTGGATTGAGAGCCTTCTTCCATACATCCCGTCAATCCTAGTCCTCTTCACGCTAAAATTCCCTTTGCCCTTCATCTCAAGCGCCTTCCTAAGCGAGTGCTCAATCCTCGGGTTCTGCGTCCTCACGCTCACCTTTTCATAGCTCTCTGCGCTGACGAGCCTCGCAAGGCTCAGGTGCGTGTGCAGCCGGTTTCCCTGGTGCTCAGGCATCACCGCCTCGCCGCTCATATAGAGCGCATTCTCCACCATTTTGGAGAACGCGAACCCCACAACCTCATCGCCCAGCACCGCCGCAAAATGCATCTTCCCGTCGTGGATATGCTCGAGCACTTCCTGCCTGCACATAAGCGGCCCAAATGCGGCTAGGCCAACACGCACAAGCGCATCTTCAACCAGAGGAGTCAATCTCCCGATTTGTCTTATCCTGTATCTAGAATTAGTCTCGCCAAAGTACAGACACTGCAATTTCGTTCCTTATTTTTTCTTTTCTTGTTTCCATTCATTCCACCTCGTAATAATATGGGAGCCCCGCCTTAAATACCTTCTCCCATCCTGCGCTCATTTCTCCATAAGGAATAAAAGCAGTATGAGGTCTATTGCGCTCTGCAGCCCCATCTTTTCAGCGCTCATTATGGGCACGCCCGCCTGCACTGAAACCAACGAATCAACAAGCGGCGGAACAACATAAAGCAGCCCGAACAGGTACGCGGGCGCTGCGAGCTTCTTCATACTCGCGTGATAAAGCACCGCAAACCCAACCACAAACCCGGACAGCAGCATCACAAACGACGCCCAGTCCAGCGCAGGCATAAAGCCCGGCGCAGCGAATGCTGCAATCACGGTGCCGACAACAAAAGAGGCGACCGTAAATATGGCCGCATTGAATGCGGCAAACCTCGTCTTCCAGGGCTGATATTTCACTATGGCAAGCAGCCACAGGAAAAGTATGAACGCGCCCAGCCCATTCCACAAAGCTGCGGAGATGAGCTGCAATCCGAACAATTGCGCAATCGGCCTCTGCTCGATTGCGAGCAGCGCCGCATTTGAAACCAGCCACAGCACGAAGCTGCACACAAAGAAAAGCACACCTAGCGATAGGCACAGGTTCTCATCCTTCTTTACCTTTAGTACTTCAGAGAGCCTTGATGCGATGAGCGCAATCCCCGGAAAGCTTAGCGTGGCAAGCAATGCCATTGCTATTGCGAACACCTCTCCACCAATCACATTCGCAAATCTCAGCACATAGAACGGAAGCGTAAGAAGCGCATAAAGCACCTCGCTGCACACAAGAAGAAGGAAATGCTCCGCCTGCACATCAATCTTGTAGCTGAACATTTTGAACTTCATCCCTTCATCCCCTAAACCCTGGCGGCCAGCACGAGGTTGGTGTAAACGTCCTCCGCCTCCCTCAGCTCTTTCACGCCCACCTTCTCATCCTTGGTGTGCGCATCTTCAATTTTTCCCGGCCCGCAAATCACTCCGACTCCTCCTGTCTTTTTCCAGAAGTACATCTCGGTGAATGCCGGGTAGAGGTCAACGCTCTTCTTGCATTTCACAACCCTCGGCATCCTGATGGGCTCGAGTGAATTCTTTATCCTCAATTGCGAGCCCCTGCAAGCCTTCCTAATCTCCCCAATAATCTTCGCATTATTACCAGTAGTCCTGAACGATGCGGTAAACTCAGCGTGAGCCGGGATGACATTATCCGCAACCCCTCCCTTGATAATCCCAATATTCAGGCTCTCGCCCTTCGCCAACCTAATCTCCCTTATCCTTGCGATTGCATCGTGCATCTTCATTATCGCGCTCTCACCAAGGTGCGGAAGCGATGAGTGGGCCGCCTTCCCCTTGAATTCCGCATCCATAACCACTATGCCTTTCTGTCCGAACACGCATGCGTTTGATGATGGCTCGCCAACGACGAAGAATTTTGGCCTCACTTTCTTCACCGCCTCCATCGCCCCGATGAAATCCGTCTCCTCACGCACGGTGAACACGAGCGCAAAATCATCCGTAAGGTCAATCAGCTCCTCGCCGGCGCAAAGCATCGCCGCAATGCTTCCCTTTGTGTCGCACGTTCCTCTCCCGTACAGATACTCTCCCTTTTTCCTTAATGGGACATAGGGCGGCACCGTATCCATGTGCGCGGTAAGCACCTTCACAGGCCTTCCCTTTTTCGCAATAACATTGAAAGCATTCCCAACCTTCTGCTTCTCCACATCGAATCCCAGCGTCTCGCAAATGTCTGCCAGGTACTCGCCAATCTCCTGCTCTTTCCCAGATGTGGATTCTATCCTAACAAGCTCCTCAAGCAATTTTGCCGGGTCCATGTTACACCTATTTCATCTAATAATTAAAAGCGTGAGCGGGAGCTATATATTAAGTGGGACGCCAGAAGAGCGAAACGTATTTTAAGTGGGACACCCCCAATAGATAATGGTGATGAAATGCGAGGTGACTTTGAGAAATCCGTAACAGGTGAATGGCTTCATACGGCCAGATAAGAAAGGCCGGCTAGTTTTGCCTGCGGCCGTCCGCAGGATGCTCGGGACTGAATACGTGCGCATACGGCTTAAAGGCAATAAGGTCTCCATCCTTGCATGCCTGGAATCAGATGCCGGCGCAAAGGCGGTGCAGCCAGCAATCAAATCCAGGTGTATGCAGCGCAGCTCCCGCAATATGTGGGAGGTGTTAGGATGAGAATTGAGCGATTAACCCCCAGCATGCTTGCCGGGCCCGATTCCAAAGGATTGATGCGTGCATACAAGAAAGTGTTCGAGGGCCCGCCATGGCTTGAGAAATGGCCGCTTCCCAAAGTTGAAGAATGCTTTGGGGAGCTTGCGAAGGGAAATGCAAAGGGGCTGGTCGGGTTTGATGAAGACGGCTTGATTCCCATCTCCTTCATCATTGTCCTTAACAAGGCCTTCACAGATCCCATCGTTTGGGATGGACCCTACATAACGGAATTTGGCGTTATTCCGGAACAGCAGCGGCGCGGCCTGGGGTCAAGATTAGTTCGTAATTTTTTAGCGCAGTTTTCCGCGGACGAGCCGTTCCTAATTAGGACAATAAACCCCGTAGTCCCGCGCATATTCGAAAAGTTCGGGAACGTCAAGTGCGTTGGAAGGGCAAAGGACGATGAGTATGAGAACCGCTTCTACTATCGGATCAGGAATTGGCTCTTAAGCGGAGGAGGTTGGGGGCATTAGACCAATCTAATCGGCCCAGTGCATATAGAAATTCTATTTTTTCCTTTTTTCAAAAAGATTCATGGGCTACGCGCTTTGCATTGAAAAATTTCTTTGTGAACCCAACGGCCTTTTTCACGTTGAACTTTTTGCACGTGTATATTACCGTTGAGAAGAACCCCGCATTACCCCAAACATATAGCGCAATCCCCGAGTCAATGAGCGGGACGAACGCATCAAATCCCTGGTTTATCGCCTTGCCTTTCTTTCCCGTTGCATGTATCGTGGGTTTCCCATATGTCCTGAGGCCCAGCTCCTTGGTTATTCCGCCGAAAAAACTCACTATTGTTTTCTCATCCACCTTTCTCTCAAAGAAGCCTTCTATCACAAGCCGCTGCCTTGTTATGTTGGGAGCAAGATCCTTCATGGCTACATATCCACTGTTAAAATTAAAAATAAAAAGAAGAGCGGACCCGAAGGGATTTGAACCCTCGACCTACGCCTTACTCTCTTTCTTTTTCCAAGGTTTTTCTTTTCCAAAGAAAAAGCTTTTAGGAGAGCGCCGCTCTATCCAAGCTGAGCTTCCCGATGTGCATAAAGCACTTATTTACGGGCCCACTTAGATATTCGATTTTATACCGCTCTTCATATATTTTCTAAAGGGATAGCTTTTTATTTTGATGATGGAATATGATATCCATGGCCAAGAAAGCTTTAGGCACCGCAACGAAGGCGAAGAACAAGATTCCAATCATTTTGGGCATAGTGGTCCTGCTCGTCCTGCTCCTGGTGGCGATCTACTATTTCATGCAGGTAATGGGGCAATCCCTCTCGAACGCCCAAACCAACATAGGCTCCGGCCTCTCAAACACGAGCGGCCTCGGCAGCGATAATACAACCCTTCCGCTGAACCTTTCGGTGAAGGACTGCCTCGCATCAAAGGGCTACACCACATTCCTGTTCCTGCACTCGCCCTACTGCCCGCACTGCCAGAACATGCAGCCCATAATCGACGGCCTCACTTCTGAGGGCTACCAAATCACCAAGGTTGACGTTACAAACTCCGCACAGGTCGCAGCAGTGTCAGAATGTGTAAAACTCCAATCCTACGTCCCGCAGTTCGTGTGCCACAGGACAGGCGCAAGCGACGTGGGCGAAATGGATAGGGAGCAGGTGATTGAGCTCTACAACAACTGCATGCTGACTGAATAGGAAACAATCCACATTTTCTTTCTTTAGTTTTCCGGCTTTTTCGATATTCTCTGATTATTCCTCACTCAGGTTTTTTCTCCAGAACTCCAGCACATCCCTCGTTCCAGCACGTCGCCCTTCCACGAGCTTCCCGAGATATTTCCTGTACTGCTCCCACTCAAACCTCTCGTCCATGAAAACTATTACTCCCCTATCTTCGCTGCTCCTGATGCACCTTCCCGCAGCCTGCACGCTCTTGGTAACAGCGGGCCCCAGATAGCCGTACTCCCATCCCTTGCCGAACCTCTTCTCATAATACTCTATCCTCGCCTTTGTCTCGATGGTCATCTCCTCCAAAGGTATTCCCACAACAATCACCGACTTGAGCGAATTCTTCTCGTAATCAACTCCCTCGGAAAGGCTTCCTCCCTGTACGCCAATTAGCATAAACCTGTCCTCGGCAAGCAGCATGTTCTTCACCCTCTTTATCTCATGCGTCTCCATGCTCTTCTGCTGCACAATCATCTCCTTATCGCCCGGGTCCATGTGCGGCAGCACGCTGTTCATCACCCTATAGCTCGGGAAAAACACCGCCGTATTTCCCGGCGTTATTGCGCACATCTCAGAAATCTTCCTGCCCATCCTCCTGTACTCGCCGGGCACTCTCCTTGAGAACCTGGTGGTCACATCCCTGTCAACAAACGATAATTTATTCTCCCTAGGGAACGGGTTCTCATACTCGCGCATGACCGTCCTTTCCGGGTCAAGGCCGATAATGTCCCTGTGCATTTCCATTGGCAGCATTGTGCCGCTCACAAGAATCGCAGATGCGGCCAGGTTCAATTTCGAAGTGATGATATCAGGCGACAGGCATCTCTTCTCCACCGCATACCCGTGCTCATTCCTGCTGATAATCCGTGCAAACTTCTCCTCGCCCGCCTCCATATTCCAGTACTCAATGAACCTCGCAATGCGCAGGCACGCGCTCGCCGCGCCAGTCTCCTCCACCCACCTGTTCCCGGTGGAGATGAGCTCCTCAACAAGCAAATCCTGCTGGCCTTCCCTTTCCAAAAGCGTGCTGAGCTTCTCCTTCTCAAGCAGCTGTTCCTTTCTCTTCCCAAGGGTGAGCTCCGCCCACCCATTAAACTCAGCACTGACGAACGCAAGCGATTCGGACTCGAGCTGGGCGCACTCCTTCCTCGCCCTTGCAAGCGCCCTCTCAGAAAGCCTTATTGAAAGCTCCTCGCGCATCCTCCCGCTGAGATTATGCGCCTCATCAACAATCACAACTGAATTCGAAAGCCCCTTGCCCGCCCTCTTCATCAGCGGCTCCACAACACCGGGCATCAGCACGTGCGCATAATCGGCTATTATCACCCGCGACTTTGACGCAGCCTCAAGCGCAAGCTCATAGCCGCACACGTTCCTCACAACCCCCTCCTCCTGCAGCTCCCTGTGCGAATAATTGAACTGCGCATCCAGCTGCATCCCCTTTCTCCTTCTCGCATTATCATAGCAGATGCACTGCCCCCTCTTCACGCGCAGGTGGCACGCATGGTAAAAATCCTCCGAAGGCAATTGGCCCAGGTTCCTGAGGTTGCACATGTGCCTCTTCCCGACCAAATCAACGGAATTCATCTTGAGCGCATACTTGTCCGCAATCCCCTTCACGACCTTGTGCGCAATCTCATGCTGGGAATTCTTGGGCGTCACGAAGAACACATCATAGCCGTGCTCCTCCGCAGCCGTCAATGCCGCGGATAGGGTCGCATCCGTCTTCCCCAATCCAGTGGGCGCGTGCCCCATAAAATTCTTCTGCCCATTAATCGCATTGTAAATATCCTCAACCAGCCTCTCCTGTTCCTTCCTGAATACCTTGTGCCGGAACAGCATCTCAGTTTGCATAATGAAAAAGAATTAGAAAAAGCCTCTTTATATAGGGATGCGCAGGTGGATTTCCGCTGGCTCCGCCCAGCGTGCGGCCTCCTCCTGCTCTCTACACCTATTCCCCGGACGGGGGCTCGTCCGATTCCTCGCCGCCCTCCTCCTTTTCAACGCCCGCAATCTCTTCGCCCTTCCCCTTTCTCCTCCTTGCCTCATCTTCGGCCTCCTGTTTCTCCTTTTCCCTGGGGCGGTTGCGCTGCGCATACGCATAGGCAGAGTAATACTTCCTCACGCGCTTCTCAGGTATGTTCGCTACCTTCGGCAGTGCGGGCGCCTTCTCGCCCTCATTCTGCATCTCGTAAATCCTGGCAAGCAGCCTGTACCTGCCCTCCCTCAGCTCCTCGGATGCGGTGGGCAGCGGGAAGTTCTCATCCTTAGCCCTGGCAAGAACCTTATTGAAAAGCTCCTGCGAAACCTTGCCCCATTTCCCGTCAATGTAGAAATTGTCTGGGATTTCAATCCCGAACTTCTCCGCGGATTCCATGAGCAAATACTGGTTGGTCGCATTTTTCCATCCCCTCCACCCGCCGTGGTAGGACATCATGATTATGAATCCCAAATCCTCCCTGGAATAGTTGCCCGGCCTCTCCTTCTGTATCTTATTCGCGATGAAATCCGCATACTCCATGTACATGGCGCTCGCAAAATACTTGTTGTCCCTTATGAGCGTGTGCAGCAGGAAATATGCGTGGGTATTCTCATCATAATCATAGGCGACCCTGAAATCGGGCACCGTCTTCTCCAGGTCCATCTTCTCAAGCTGGCCCGGCTTAAATACCAGATTGGCAATCTTCGATTTCTTGAGCTCCTGCGGCGTGGCATTCATCATCCTGGCCGCGAGCGACTCAATCACTTCGGTCTTGAATTTCCCGGCCACCTTGCCAACAATGGATTTCTTTTCCATGTCCTCCGCAATGCTGTAGAGCCCCTTCTTAATCAAATCAGACATGAGCACCCTGATCTTGGCACTCTTGACTGCCACCACCTGCTGGCCCTGCAGCTGCTCCTCGCCCATCCCGCCCAATAGCGCAATCGCCCTAACCTCCGTGGCGCTGAACAGCTTGGAGCCCTCCTTTGATACTGCGAAATCGTAAATCTTCTTGAACGCCTTGTGCACGCTCTGCGGGTCATCCTGCATCCAGTCAACGTACGGGTCCGGCTTGCTCTGCGTTATCCCCATGCTCGTGACCGCCATGTGCGCTTTTCCCTTCCGATTGTTCACAATGTCCTCAAGCCTGGTGACATAATCTTCAGAGATGGTGACCTTCTTTCCCTCGTACTTTTTTGCATATCCCTTCAGGGCCTTGGGTATTCCCTCGATGCTTTCCATATCCTGCACTGTTATTTTTCCGGTCGTCTCAAGCTCGTTGAGCACTTCCTTCCCCATCTTCCTGTATCCCGTGCTCTTCCCGAAATATTCCTTTGCAAGCGTGTGCCCGAGCACATTATACTGCCAGTCACTGTATCCCTTGCCGTAGGCGTCCCTCATGGACTTCACTGCCTTTGTTGCCTCCGCATTTTCGCTCGCCCCCAATCCCCCGGCAAGCGTTACCTCGCGCGCACCATAGGTCGGGTACACCAAATCCGCAACCTTCTTCCCCTGCTTGTATGCCTTGAACAGCTGGCCTGCGAAATACCATTTCATCAGCTTTGTCCCGTAAATCTCGTTTGAGACTTCCTCGCCCGCATTGAGGAAATCATAGGTTCCCTTCCCGCTCGGCAGGCTCTTCCTGACGCCCTTGAACTGCATGGTTGACTTTTCCGGCGGCTCATACAGCATTCTCATTGCCCAGGGATGGCCTTTCATGACCCTCTCATCACGCAGCTCAAAATATCTCATGATAGTATCACTGGTTTCGGAAGAGGGCTTGGCACCTACGAATTGGAACCACCTGCCGTTCATCTTCACGACCGTATGCGTGGGCGGATTCTCGCCCAGCTTCTTTTGTGCATCGTACCTGTAGTGGGTCTCGGAATATCGTACGAGCATCACGCTGCCGTCAGGCATCTTTTCCACTATCTTTGCCATCTCCGCCTTGAGCACATCATGGATATTTTCCAGCAGTGAATCCGAGTCGGTCCTCTTATAGCTCGCCGCATATGTGCTGATCTTGTCTGCAGCCTCCTGCGACAGGCGCCCCGCATCAACAAGCAGCTTTACCCTTCTCTCAACAATCCCGACTTCCTTGTCTTCCGCGCTCTTGTAAATTGCCTTATACCAGTCGAGAACCTCGGATGTGTTTTTCCATCCCCTTGCCTCAAGCTTGGGCGGCAAATCCCAGGTGTTTACTGTGGGCAGCGCATATCCCATATTCTCCAGTATGAGCGTCGCATAGGTTGCGCACGCAACCTTGCTGTTCGAAACGTCAACGTATCTCCTCATGAAATCGTCGGAGTAATGTATGCCCATGGCGGTCGTCCTCATCGGCTGGGGAACGTAATCAGCCGTCCTTGTGGGCACAAATGCCTTCCCTCCAATCACCGCGGCTATTGCATTCATCTCATCCGCCTTGACGAAGTATACGCCCCTTGCGTTCTGCCTAATCTGCACCCTCGCCTCGGCAACCACCTTGTCCGTGATTTGCGCGGGCTTGGTATTTTTCTCAATCGCATCCACGAGCATCTTGAACCTCTCATTCCCCAAAGTCGTGTAAAGCCAGTTGCCGCTGTTTGTTGTGAAATGCTTTTTCATCTCTTCAATCTGATCTGCATGAATAGTATTTGCCATAATCACACTATCATTTTCTCACTAAATAAACCTATCGCCGCCATCAAAACCTTTAAATACCCTCCAAATCCCTAATCAGAACGCAATGAACGACGGCAAAAAGCGCTCGCTCTGGGAAAGAAGGATAGCCCCTGCGATCGCATCATTTTCATGCGCAGTGCTGATTGCGGTTAATGGCTGCGATTTCACTACGCTCAAGCCCATGGCCGAGCAAATCTCAGGCAAGGCAGCAACAACAATCACTCGCGTGGAAAAATACACGGACCGCAAGGGCACCGAGCTCACCTACAGGTATCTTGACTCGCTCGTGCGCATCAACAGGCTTCTCGGCAAGGAACCGCCCCGCCCTTCTCCACTCAAGTTAACTCTTCCAGACACTATTCCAACCTTAATTTCGCACAAGCCCCTGCGCACGCTTGATGAAGGGCAGCTCAAGAAGCGGACCGCGTGCCTGGAGAACGGGGAGATATTCGAGTGCGAGCCCTGCGACGGGCATGACGGCCTCCCGCTTATTGATGCAAAGCCATCCGGATTGTTCAGGCACCTCAACGGCACCTATCTTCCACTTGAGAAGCTCGATGCCGAGTTTCCCGAAGCATCCGTGCGCGTCTATGACATCTCCTCGCGAACGCTTGTTGTTGATTCCGGCGATGAATTCTCAATCGATTCAGGCAATCTCGGAATGCTCGCCTCAAAAATGGGGGGCAAGATAAATACGCTTGATGATGCGCTCTCATTCTTCAAGACCGTTTTCTTTTCGGATTCAAAAGCGCACAGCGCGCTCGATTACATTACCAACTGCAGAAGCGGCATGTGCCTCTACTGGGACGGCAATTTCGCCGCAGGCCTGCTCGTTGACATGGCAAGCAAGAGGCCCTACGTCGTCTCGCTCTACTCCCAGAACCCGGAGCAAACGCTCTCAACCATTTATGCCCTAATGTCAGATGCATTCCTCCCGGACGGCCTTTATCTTGAGGCGGACCTTACGCGCCGCCAGCTCTCAATAATCGATTCCGGAAAGGTGCTTGAAACAATCAGCATCGTCCGCGGCCGAGGCATTGACAAGCTGCGCCTGGGCGACAAGCGCACGCCTTTAGGCCTCTACCACCTCTGTGAGATGCACGATTCATACTGGTACAAGTTCGTCCAGTTCGATTACCCGTCCCCGCACGACGCACTTCGCGGCCTCTCATCCGGCACCATCTCGCCAAATGATTACAAAAGAATCCTATCAAGCCACAAGAGGGGAAAGTGCCCGCCGCTCACAAAGCTCGGCGCCTACGTTGGAATACACTCCACTTCGTCCGAGGGCCCGCTCCCAAACTGGGACTGGACCTACGGCTGCCTTGCAATGGAGCGCAGGGACATCGACCGCATGCTCAAAGTCGTTGCCAAGCGCGTCACCAAAGGCGAGCGCGTGCCAATCCTGATACGCATGTAGCAGAAACAATAATAACTTATACAATTCAAACTCCTTCATTAGGTGGTATTAATTCCAGTAGAGATTGAATTCTTTGAAGAAGACAAGAAAATCGTTTTGAGCGACCCCTCTAGCGTATCTAACCTGCGCAAGGCATTCTACGGCACCAGCGAGGGCGCGGTCATTTTCCTATTTCCCGAAGAGGCGCTCTACGTCCTTGACGTGCGCAACGGCAAGTGCACTGGCGAGGACGGCGCCGAAATCTCATTCAACCATCTCGCATCGCATTTCACAAATATCCCGCGCCTCATGACGCGCTACTATGCGTTCAAGGACTGGCGCGACCGCGGGCTCGTCATCCGCCCCGTTTCAGAGGCTACAGAGAATTATGAGCGCGCAACAACGCACAAGTACCCCTCGCCCGGCTACGAGGTGCCCATATACGACGTTTCCGCGCGCCTCTATACGGAAGACAATCTCTCAATCGTTGACAACGTTGAGATTGGGGAGAGGATGTATTTCGGCGACTGGTACGGCCAGTACGGCACCTACAAGGCGGACAAGCACGGCAGGTTCAGCAAGCTCGACATCTACGAGACGCTCTTTCTCATGCGCCACGGCTCGCTAACGCTTGAGAATACCGATGAGGAAACCCTCCTGCGCGAGGCAAAGAAGAACAATGAGTTCTTCGAGCCCATCTACAGCGTCTATGAGGACTGGAGGCTGCGCGGGTTCGTGGTGAAGAGCGGGTTCAAGTTCGGCACGCATTTCAGGATTTATTTCCCGGGCGCCTCTCCGTCCCGCGGCCAGGACGACTGGATACACTCCAAGCACGTGCTTCACGTATTCCCGCGCGACATGCGGCTGCTCACGTCCGAGCTCTCCCGCGCAATCCGCGTCGCGCACTCCGTGAAGAAAACATTCATACTCGCAATCCCCGGTGAGAAGGCACCCGAGAAAATCCCCGCGGATTTCCTGCTCTACCACCGCAAGAAGGAGGGCATCGAAACCCCAGACGACGGCAAGCCGCGCTACCTCATGCTCTCACTTAACGAAGATGAGAAGATAAGCGGCTCCTACCTCGCCGGCGCAATCGAATCCTCCAAGGCGGTCGGCCTCAACCTCATGCTCGCAATCGTCGACCGTGAAACCAGTGTCACCTACTACCGCGTCCGCAGGATCGAACTGAAGGACAGCAGGTACGAATACTACGAAATCGACTGGAAGCAGCCCTGAGCTTTTTCTTTCGGTTTTCGTGCTGCGCACGAAAGCTCCTAAAGAAAAACCTCGGAAAAAGAAAGAGACATCTGTTGTTTTCCCCGAATGGAAACGTTTTTATTACGTAATAAGTCCAATCATCTCGTTATGTCGCCACAAAGCCTAATCGACCCAAAGAAAAAAGAGATAGTTCTACAAAGGATTAAAGACGGGAAGTCACCCTTTTGCGCAGAGAAGCCCGTCCCTGAAGCTCTTGCAGCTGAAGCCCAATCAGCAGATGGAAAAACAATCTCCGTGCCCAATTTCAATCTCGTAATTCTCAGCCAGAAGATGAGTTATACTCATGCATGGAACGAAGCAATTGCATGCAACAAGAGAATCGTATCCCACACTCTTCACGATGATTACCTGACGAATAACAATCTCTGGAGACCATATGAGAAATATTATCCTGCCTGGTGCCGCGAGTGGCTCGTCTATCCAAAGAAGGATGGCGTGTTTAAGCCCGGCAAGGACGTTAAGGATACCCACGAATTAAATGGTGAGCGCTGGCGCGTAATCTTTCCTGCAAGCCATATCCCGCAGCAGGCAATAAATGTAAAGGGAGTGGGCCTATTTATAGATCCAACAGATATAGACGTCAATACAAGTAAGAGACGGCTAATCGTTCATACAACCATTCAGTCAGTAATAACTTTGAATGGCTTCATGCAGGAGGATGGCTGGGGCCAGGCAGACACAAACACGCGCATTCCTCTTTCAGTTCCCGAGGATGTTTTGAATGCACTTGCAGACAATCAGAAGCGTTACCTGTGGAGAGTTGACGGAAATGGTATCCGGCCTCTGGCCCGCGGCGGCGGCAGCCTCATCTGTAACGTCTACGCCAACAGCAACGGCAACGGCATCGACTGGGTTTTCGGCGTATTCCTAATGCCCTGAGCCAGTTTTTTCTTTAAAAAA
>CAILAH010000014.1 GCA_903832205.1 uncultured Microcaldota archaeon
ATTATTTGGCTTTCTTTACTAGGTTTCTTTTCTAAAGAAAACTCATTATTTGGCTTTCTTTACTAGGTTTCTTTTCTAAAGAAAACTACTCAAACGACTTAAGATTAGCAATGGTTATCTTCTCGGAATCCAAACTGTTATCGTGAATCTCAATCCTCACCGGAAGGGGAAGCTCCTGGGCAACCCATACGTAAATCCCGCCCTTGCTCAGCTTCACTGCCTGGTATACCTCGCTCTTATAGGTGACGCTCTCCACGCCAATCGTCTCCAGCACATCGGTCTTTTTCAGGTTATTCGGGAGTATCCTGGCTGCAAGCTCGGTGTTCTCATCGCCGAACGGCTCAGAGCAGGTGAGCGTTTTCGTGCTGTAATACTTTGCAACGCAGCTGTAGCTTAGCGAATCAATCTTCATCTGCGCGGTCACATTTGACGCCATGGTGCCGTCATAGGTTGTTATGTCAATAAGATAGCTGCCGTCCGGGTTCTTGTTAACCGAATAAAGCCCAACTGTCTTTTTCATGTCGCCCTGATAAATCTCAATTACCTCATACCTGACCGTGGAAATCCTCTCCGGCACATAGACGTCGCCCCACATGAACGATGTGGTCTTCACACCGCCCTGCGGCAGCTGTAGCGGCCTGTATTCTAGAACGGATATGGCAAGAAGCCCGATCAGAGTGATAACCAGTGCTGTGCCAATAATCACAAGCACAGAATCCCTATCCATAATTCCCCTTCACACTATTATATTAAAAAACTAATCATGGGGGGTTTGGGCGGCATACTTTTTCCCAGGGGAAAAAGATGCACCTTTTGCCGAAGGCAAAAGTGTGTGACGGACTAAGGGGCGCTCTTTTGGCTGAGAGCCAAAAGGCGTCGCTTTTCGCCGCTGCGAAAATGCGGCGCTCCCCTTGGGCTGTCATTATGAATTATCTGATGTAGCTCAGCGATTCGCCCGGGCCCCTATCGGCTCCCTGCAGCTTCTTGAGCTCATCGCCCGCAACCTTGTCAAGCTTAATCCTCTCCTCAAGCTTCTCCAGCGTAACCTTTACGCGCAATAGCTTGCAGAGTACCTTGAGCAGCTCCTTTGCGGAATTCGCATCAACATACGCGCCGTGCGTCTCGCCCATGAGGCACACGCCCTCCATTCTCCTGAGCTTTCCAAGGCCGAGCAGCATGCCCGCCGCGCCTATGATGGTTCCTCGGCTCTCCCCGAAAATTATGCCTTCCTTTTGCATTTCCTTTATGAGGCTCTTGTGCGTTGCAGCTCCCAGCACCCTCGGCGTGTCCAGGTGCTTTCCCGTCCCGTAGCCGCCCAAAGTGTAAATCCTCTTCGCGCCCAGCGCCTCAAAGTAATCCAATAGTTTGTTCGTGACCTCAAACTGCGCATCCGATGTGACCGCCTGCACGTCGCCCAATAAAAATACTATCTCCACATCCTTCTTCTTGTAGCCGTAGATGACGTTCCTGAGCATCCTTATGGTCCCGTTCTTCCTCATGATGACCTGATGGGGGAAATGCGGCGAATACACCTCTGCAATCCTGGTTGCCTTGAGCTCCTTCGCCATGTGCTGCGCGGCAATCTTGCCAACCAGCCCTATCCCCGGCAAGCCCTCAACTATGATTGGGTTCTTGAACTTCATGCTCTTCCTGACCCTGATGTAAGTCTCGTTTTTCATAAGCATTCACCGATTTTCCTTTACCTTATACTTTGCATATTTATCTTGCGGGGAAAATTTTAAAGGATGGGCGCTTGCACTCTCATCCCCACAATGCCTTTCCTTGAGCGTGTACCTGTGGCACACCCTGCATAGGTACATGTGGAACTTCATTTCTCTTCACTCACTATCTCAATCTTGTACCTGCTCTTGCCCATGGACTGCTTGATGGCATCAATAAGGTGGTTAAACTCCTTTTCTGCCGTCTTGTAATCGTCCGATTCAATCTCAATCCTGTAGACGGGCGCGCTTATGTATTTCACCGATAATTCGACCTTGCTCGACTTAAGCGAGCACATGGCTTCCTTAATCCTCTTCACGCCGTCCGGCTCGAAGCATTCGAGCTTGACATTCCTGTTAATGTTGACCTTCTGCTTCTTGATGTTCTCCTGGGCGATTGTCTCAAGGGCCTTGAGCGTCTTCTCAGGTATCTTGTCCAGCTTGGGCCTGGCGTTCTCCGTATCGAACGAAAGCGCCTCAAACGCGTTGTAAACGGACCCGAACGCAGCGTTCATGTCCACGCTCATTTCCTCAATGAACTTGTCCCTCTCCTTCTTGAGCTTCTTGGCCGCAATCTCGAGCAGCTTCACGCCCCTCTTATCCCTCCTGTACTGCTCCCTTTTCCATACCCTCTCGCTTTCCGTAACCCTCTTTAGGGTGAGGTCAATCTGGTTTTTCTCTGGGATATACCTGTGGACCTTTGCGATTATCTTCTGCCCATCACGCACGTGCTCGTGGATGTTCTTAATCCACCTTGGGGCGATTTCAGAAACGTGCAGGAACGCCTCGGCGCCGTCATATTCGTCAAGCGCGCAGAACGCACCGTAGGGAAATATCTTCTTTATTGTTGCAATAACAAGTTCCCCTTCCTTGGGAAGCGCCTTGGCCATTAATCCAGCTCCTTCTCGACCTTGCCCGTAATCTTTGCCAGGCCTCCAGTCGGCTCTGCGAGCACTGCACCGCAGCTCCCGCATTTCACTTCAGAAGCAATAAACTTGAAAAGGGGCTGTTCATACCCACAGTTGCATTTTACCAAAACAAACTTGCCCATGATAACACCTTACTTTACGATTTCTACCTTCTTCTTGGTTCTTCCGCCGCCAAGCAGCCTCTCCTGTTTCTTCTTGCACACCGTGCACTCGAGCGTGAGCTTCTGCCTCTTGCCCTGCTTCCTCACTTTTGCCTGGCCTTTGACCTTGCCCACGTAACCCTTGGTCCTCCTCTCGTGCCTCAGCGTACCCCAGGCCAGGCCCCTGGCCTTTCCTTTCTTCGTGTTGCTGACCTTCTGCGGCGTATGCTTATTGCATCTCGGGCAATACGTCCTAATCTCTTTTGGAACCTTCATACAATCAACTCAGCTAAATTCCTCATTATCATGATGTCGCCCTCTTTTTTGGGCAGCTCGCACACGGCCCCCGTGATGAATGGGCCGTACTCATTACCGTCGAGCGCCTTGAATTTGGGCACATCTTTTAGCACTTTAAGCTTTATAACATCTTCTCTCTGTCCCCCCTTCTTGAACTCCCTCTTGTCAATTGCCTCCTTGAACTTCCTGATGGACTCCTTTACCTCGAAATAAAGCGCCTTCTCCTGGTCGGTAAGCCCTGACAGCGGGTTGAACCCGTTGTAAATCTCATTGAACGAGTGCAATAGTATCTTCTCCGTCCTCTTCATCTCCACGTCGTGGAGCACCTTGCTGCAATTCTCCAGCTCCCTCACGGTCTGCGTGTCCCACTTGGACACCAGCCTGGCCTTCAGCTCATCAAGATAGATGAATGCCCTTGAGTAGGTATCCTCCCTGACCTGCACCAGGTCGTTTGAACGCTTCTCCTCAATCTGGAGCCTTCTCAATTCCTCATACATTACAAAAGCCTCGCTGCATTTTTCCCAATCAGGTAAACTGCGTAATATTTAGGCAGACGTGCTTTTTTATTATTAATCTCCGCGAACTCCTGCCCTTTCATTGCGAATGCGGGCACGCTTTCAGTCACTTCCACCTCAATCTCCTCATCCCCCGCAACCACCGCATCCTTCAGCGGGTCGAACTTCTCCAAATCAACAACCTTCTTCGCAACCAGCCCCGTCTCGCCATGAATCGTTCCCGGCAGCCTGATGAGCCTGTGCACATCCGTGGTCACCTGCGCATCCACATTCGCCGCCATTGCCTTCTTGCACGCCTCAAACTCCCTATGGAACCAGGTGCTCTCCCTTATGCTGCTCCAGATGCCCCTCTCAATATTCTCAATGTAATCCGCCCTCTTAGGCGTCTTTATCTCGCCATTCTCCAATTTCGTCTTAATGCATCTCGTCATCTTGCCGAACCACGCTGGCGAATTCGTTTTCGGGTTTTCCTCGCAGAATATGCCCGCATCCAATCCAATCCCGTTCAGGAAATTGACAATCTCCGCCCTCTCCTTTCCCTTCAATCCCCTATACCTGTCATCATTAACGTGAACGTGATATCCCCTATTCCCGCTGAAGTTCACTGACAAATCCTCCCTTGCAACCCCGAAATCAGGCACCAGAAATTCCTCAATCAATCTCAGCGCATCCGCTTTCGCCCTCCCGAGGCACTCATCGCACACAAACTTATCGGGATGCTTCCCGCAGTCGTGCACGTCAATGTCAAACACCAGGTCCGAATTCATCATAATCTTGTTTTCCATGGGCTTGGCTTCCGGCGCGGTATAATAGGCGACCGAATATGAGCAGAAGAACGGCACATTCGTTACCAGGTACTTCTTCAGCTCCTCGTGCGTGTTGAACCTCTTATGCCTGAAATCAATCTTCTTCTCAAACCCGAACCCAAACTCCCTGCTCTCTATCATATGGGGGTAATTAGGCTCGTGCTTCGCGTAAAAATGAGCAAACTCTCTCTTGAGAAAATCCCTCTCGCGCTGTTCCATCGCATAACCTTACACTGAAAATGTTTATATTAACTGAAGGAGAGATTATCCTATTAGGTGACACTCATGGAAGCTGAAGCAACAAAACCAAAATCACAAGAACAGGAAATTGAAAAGCTCCAAGCGACGCTCAACAAAAAGCTCGAGCAGGTAGGTCTCAGCGTAGTAATGCACGAGAGCAAGGCATACTTCACCGATAACAAGGGGAATGTGCTGAAGGAGGATGACCTGAAGAAGCGACTGAGCAATTTTAAGGATGCACTAGTGAAGGAAATTCCCACACTTAAGACTGATGATGCTAAAAGAGAATTCGCAAAAACCTTCGGCGCCCTCAAGCAGGGCGGCCTGAACGAGTATGACCTCAAGGCCATTAACAACGTTGACAAGACTCTCCTCAACACATTCATTGCCAATGCAGAGTCCTACCTGAAAGGCGCCAAGGTGGAAGTTGGCGAGACGCTCGAGCCGCAGAAGGGCGAGGGCAAGGAGAAGGGCGTGGAAGGCACAAACGCATACCTCGTATCAAAAGAAAAATGGGACGAATTGTGGAAGCTGGCAAAGCTCGAAGTAATCCACATGCTTACCGATTCCATGAAGGAGGATGAACAGAAGAAATTCCTGGAAGTGAAAAAGACCGGCGCCTCAATCAACGCCGCCGGGGTTACCACCGAAAACAAGGACGGCCTCGTTTACGTTTACACGCGCACAACCGGCGAGAAGGAGGGTGTTGGCGCTGCAAAAGGGATGTTCGGCATCTCATTCACCGCGGAAGAGGTGCAGAAGATGTACACCGCAACCGTTGAGTCACTGCGCGAGCTCGCAAAAAACGACCAGGCGGACCTCTCCGTTGCAAAGGACGGCACTGTGAAGTTCAATGGGGCAACCCTTGTCTCAAAAGACGGCAAGGTCGATGCCAAGCAGTACAAGGAATTCCTCTATGTGAACCGCAATGATGATGAGGTAAAGGAGAAAGTCCGCAGCAAGATGCGTGAGGATGTGGGCGATAAAAGGTGGACGAACATAGAATCGCAGGCAAAGGAAGCGTACAAAAGGGATTACGGCCCAAAGAAGCAGATGTCAGTGATGGGCCTTGCCGCAAGCGCATCCTATGGTGTGGTCCTTTACGAGGAGCAGGCAACAAAGAAAGAGGAAACGAAAGACAAAGGGGCAGCATAAGAGGAAAAATGTGCAATACCTAGTGCCGAACAATTCCCCCATTTTTCATTAATATGTAGGCACCATGCCAGCCCAGAACTCACTGCTTAACCTCTTTCCACTGGGTGAGCCCGCTCATTGGCGCCCTCACCATGAATTTCCCGTCCTCATTTTTTACTTCAATCACTGCATCAACCAGATGCTTGATTGTCGCAACGACCTTCTCATCGTGCATCCCGTCCTCAATCAAAAACAGGGTTGCAGCATTGGAGCTCTTCAATCTCGCGCCGGTAATCTGCGTGAACCTGTAAACCACTTCCGGGTTATTATATAACAGGAGCGTTGAGAGCGACTGTATCACAACTCTCAGCTTCTTCTCGGGCTTGAACAGCTTCTGCATCGCCTGCGCAATCCCTATGCTCAAATCATTGAGCGCGCTCGGTCCCGGCACCACAATATCCTTGCGTGCGCTCTGCTGCGTTCCCAGCGTCCATGAATAGCAGTCGATGAACACAAGCTCCTTATTCGCCTGCCCCTTCACCTTTGCGCTCTTTTCCTCAATCTCTGCTGGCGCAGCATCGGTAGTGATGTAAACCATTCCGTCCCCTGCCTCAACACCCGATTCCATAAACTTAATGGCAACCGCTAGCTTCTCCGCCCCGGGCGGCCCAATCACGAGTATGTTTGACTTTTCCTTGAGCCCGCCACCAATGGACGAGTCCAATTCAGGTATCCCGACCTTCATCATCATAATTCAACTCCTACATCAATCAACATTAATGAACGTAATCATGCACCCAATATCCCAGAAATAACTTTAGCGCTCTTCTCCATGCTTATGAGCACCAGCCCGAGGTTCGCCTCCTTCCCCACAAGGCACGCAAGTATCGCCTGGCTTCCCGCGCCCATCGCCACAAGCTTCCCTTCCGCGCTCTCAACGATCGCCTGGCCGAACTCGCCAAGCTTCAATTCACTCACAGAAGTCTCACCAGTCCCAACCAATGCAGCGGTCATGGCCGCAATAGTCCTGGCATCAACATAATTCGGCATATCGCTCGCAACCATCAATCCATCCCTTCTCACGATTGCGCTCGCCTCGATATCGCCGACCTTCCTTAGTTCCGCAAGCAATGATTCCAATTCCTGCCTCTTTTCCGCCATAAGCATCACTTACTTTTTTTAGTTGAACCTTTTTTGGCGTTGCTGCCATTTCCCTTTGCCGCCTTGCCCTGCGTGGGCAGGTCTTCATTTTTCTTTTTCGTCTTCGTCTCTGTATCCTTCTTCCCCACAGTCCCGCCCTCAACAATCCTGTCAATGAGTATCTTGAGCGCATCCAGGCATCCCTCGCCCGTGGTTGCAACCGTGGGCACCACATCCGTATCGAGCCCGAGCATCTCCTTGATTTTTTCGGGCTTCAACGCGCTCGGCTCATCCTGCTTATTGGCAGCAACAATGTAAGGCAAGCTATAGCGCGTAACGTGCGCAAGCATCTCCTTCGCCCTCTCGAACGCCTCCGGCTTTGTGGAATCAACCACAAGAACCACGCCAAACGCATCCTTGTTCAAGATGTCAAGCATGAACTCAAACCGTTCCTGTCCAGGGGTACCGAACAAATCAACGCTGAACCCGCTATGTTCCACATATCCGTGGTCCAGCGCAATGGTGGTCCCCATCCTGTTCACAGAAATCGCCTTGGTGCTAATCTTATGTATGAACGTTGACTTGCCCGCATGGAACGGCCCCGTGATGATTATCTTTGGAATGTAAACCGCAATCCCGTCAAAGCTTATCCTGAACGGAACTGCCGTATCGACAAACTTCCCGGGCGCCTTGAGCACCTTGAAATAGCTCCTTGAAAGCATCCTCTCCTCAATGCTCTTCACCTCAATCACATAATCGAAATTCTCTGCGGCCTTCTCGCTCTCCTTCTCATCCCATGATGTGTATAAACATAAAGGCATCACGCCCTTCTTCTTAATCTCCTCCATCTTGTCATAGAGCCCGCCCGCAAGCGCATACTTGGCCTCCATCCCAGAAAGCGAATCAAACACGAGCACGCCCGGCTTCTCCTTCATCACCGCATCAATGGCCTCCAATATGCTCTTCGGCTTGGTTGCGTCCTTTGCGGCATACTTCTCCGCGCTCGGCAATCCCAAAGCGGTTGAGAACGCATCGACAAAAACCATCTTCTTGAACGCGGCCTCCGGATAGATGTACCTCTTAATATCCTTCCTGACCTGGTCCGGAAACGCATTTTCAATGAAATAGGCGCTCTGCACTTTCGGATTTGCCTGCACGAGCTGGTATGCAAATGCCCTTGCATCAATCCCGGGCGTTGACAAAACAAGCACGCTCTTCCCTTCCGAAAATCCGCCTGAAAGATGCTCATCGAGCTTGGGAATTCCAGAAGAATACGGCATAAAGATATATTGCGCGTTGAATTTAATAAATTAACCCGCCCTAAAAAAATCGTCTAAGGTGTTAACAATGGCAGTTACCATTAATCATGACAAATGCATTTACTGCGGCGCGTGCGTGGCCACCTGCCCCTACCTTGCGTTGAGGCTCAGGGAGGTTTATGTTGAGGTGTACCCTGACAAATGCGTTGACTGCGGGCTCTGCGTTAAGGCCTGCCCCATGGGCTGCATAACGCTCCCCAAGAAATAGGTGTTGCTATGAGTTCGGAAATCCTAGGCTTTCCCGGAATAAAGGATGAATATGATATTATAATAGTGGGCGCAGGCCCGGCAGGCGCACTTGCGGCCCGCGAAGCCGCAAAGAAGGGCGCCTCCGTTCTCGTCCTTGACCGCAGGAAAGAGCTCGGCGCACCGGTGCGCTGCGGCGAAGGCCTCGGTGCCAAGTATCCCGAGAAGTTCGGCATAAAGCTTTCTCCCGGTGCTATTTCTGCCCACATAAACGGCGCACGCGTAATCGCGCCCAACCTTAAGGATGACATCATAATCAGGACCCCTGAAACCAAGGGTTTTGTTCTGGACCGCAAGGTCTTCGATAAGGACCTTGCGAAGGATGCCGCGCGCGCAGGCGCATCCATCTTCTCCAAGGCCGAAGTCTACGACCTGATTCAGGAAGGCGGCAAGGTAAAGGGAGTGAAAGTCAATTTTGACGGCGGCAAGCGCGAAGTCCGCTCCAAGATAGTCATCGCTGCGGACGGCGCAGAATCCGTGATTGCACGCCTTGCAGGCATGAAGGACGGTGTCTCCACGCTCTATGATACCGATTACGGCATGGAATATGAAATGGCCAATGTCAAGCTCGAAGAGAACGGCAAAGATTTCTCAGACCTCATTGAATTATTCTTCGGAAGGGAGTGGGCGCCGCGCGGCTACACCTGGATTTTCCCCAAGGGGAAGGATGTGGCGAACGTGGGCGTGGGCATCGGCGGCCTTGAGGCACCGAACGCAATCCACTACCTGCACAAGTTCCTTGCTGACCCGCGCATGAAGTACAGGCTCGGCAACGCATCGATAATCGCAACCAAGGGAGGCGCAATCCCAGTGTGCCAGCCGCTCAAGGAGTTCGTGAAGGACGGCTTCATGGTAACGGGCACCGCGGCGCACCAGGTTGACCCAATCCACGGCGGCGGCATCGGCCTCGCACTGAACGCGGGCCGCCTCGCGGGCATCGTTGCAGGCGAATGCGCGCTGGAAAACAAGGTTGACGCGGCATCGCTCGACCGCTACAAGAAGATATGGTATGAGGAGGAGTGGGGCAAATTCGGAAAGCGCCTCGCACTCCGCAAGGTGCTCGAGAAGATGAACGATGACGATTTCAACTCAATACTGAGCACGATCAACGACAAGGATATTGACCTCGTGCTCGAAGGCAAGTTCGCACCAGTGGTGCAGAAGGTCCTGGTGAAGCGCCCGCAATTACTGAAGGTCCTCACCGTCCTGGTCAATCTCTAATTTTCCTTTTCAATTCTACAATATAAAATGAAAAATGGGTTGAGTTTATGGGTTTAGTTCAGTGGAGTCTGCGAGAGAAAGTATTTTTCTTTATAGTCATTCCGCTGTTTATTATTCTGATTTATCTTCTCCCGAGCAGCTTAAAAGATGCGTTTTTTATTCTCAGCAAGCAAACACCTTCGATTTTGAGCATGTTTCTTTCTAATTATACTCACTCGGAATTCTGGCATTTAATGTCAAACTTGACTTTCTATCTGATTGTAATTTATCTAATAATGAAATTCGAAACGAACAAGTTAAGCTTCTACGTAACATTAGCAGTTCTCTTTTTAATAGCACCTTTCATTATTTCATTTATTACAATAGCTTATGTACCAGCCATCAATTCACAAGGGTTTTCAGGAATTGTTGCCGGATTGATGGGCTATTTTATGTATGTGGCATATCGATATGTAAAAGACGTTTGGAAACTAAAAGCGGATATTAGTTTTGTATACCTTCTGTTTTGCACTAATGTTTTAGTTGGTGTTGGAGGATATTGGCTGACGAATAATCTGGTATTTACAGCAGTGTTATTTGCCCTATTTGTAATCCTAATTTACCTCAATCGAATATTACTGCCGGAATTAGTGTCCTTGCTCAGCAAAAAGAACAAAGAGCTCAAGATCCACTACCTAATTACAGATTACCCAGTATTCGCGCTTGCCATGATTGTTCTGTTTTTTCTTCCGCTCTTAATTCAAGTTACAGTTCAAGATGGAAGTGTCGTAAATGCAATCGGTCACTATGTCGGATATGTCATAGGATTAGCCTTTCCATTAGTGCTTATTGAAACAAAAATCCTAAAGTAAGACGGTCTTCATCAACAAACTCAGATTTTAGATGTACTCAATTCAAAATACATCGGTATTGTTTTTCGACCAGCAAATTTTTTGATATATGTTTTGAAACCAAATTTCTTGTATACCTCAACCACATCTGGATAAGCATCTGCAATTAGATATGCGCAGCCTACTCCCTTCCTATACTCTAATGCAAGTTTAACAGCATAATCCATTAGTAATCTAGCACCACCTCTACTTTCCTCATCTTTGGTGGTAGCAAGTTGTCCTATTCGCATCGCAGGAAAACTATTTGGGAACTCTTTAGGATAATTCTTAAGAATCTTACCTTTAAACTCGAATGTTTTAGGATCTGGAATTTTCAACGCGCCCATACCAAAAGTTACATAGGAGATAACTTTTTCGCAATTCGAATCTAACAATAAATACGTAACACCAAGATTGAGTTTCTGGTACTCCAGTGCATCATTTTTTAAGAAATCATTTAGTTGCTTTTTCTTCGAACTAAAATTGGATATTATGGGGTTAAACTTATCATCTAAAATCCCGATGTGTGTGTTTTCTATGTTATATTTAACTGCCAGAGTAACACCTACCAAAGAGTCAACGGTAATTTTTTAGCTCTTTTAATAGTATTGTCTCTAGCTTTGTTTGGTTTTGGATTTAAGATGTCGTTTAGAAATACTTTAGCTTCTTCACGAGTCAGATTAACAACATACTGAATTTGCCTTACCACCTAAATCACCCATCTCATGTCAGTATTCGGGAACTTAACATATTAATCTTTTCCGGTTTACTGATATGGTTTCTTTATGCATTGTTTTGACTTGATTAAATAGATATTTGACGGGGGACAAGATATGAATGCATCTAGCGCTCGAAGCACACTAATTATACATTACGTCCTACGCCACCTGTATATTCGGAGTATAAAGCAAAAAGAAACTGGATTCTCTCAAAATCCGAATTGAATTTCTTATTTGAATAACATTTATCAACGCTTTCATCCAATTTCTTATGCGCGTCTAATAATTTTTTGGGCATAAGAAGCGGATCGTAAAGTTGTGCTAGAGTGCCGCCCAATTCTTTTCTTGTATTTAGTATTTCTTTGGCAAGTTCCTCTACCTTTGTGATCTGTTTTTGCTTTAGGTCTTTAGGCCAAGGAAAGTTATTGTACACCAATTTGTTAGAATAACGATAGTCGCTTTTCATCCTACCGCAGACGTAACTTACCCATGCCATATGCATTATGGATGTCAGCACACCGAAGTGAAATAAAGTTGCATCGGGAATAAGCGCACAGGTGTTATTTGCGACTTTATCTTTTGAGAGAAAAGCCATTGGTATGTACCGTCTATTCTCCGATGTTGTCAATGGAACAAAAATATAGTCTGAATCAGGTTGCCTTATCTCACCGAATAGATAGGGCGCGTCAGCAAGTTTTCTGGTAGTTTCCCGCTTGCTCGCTTTTCTATATTCCTCAACTTTTTGAATTCTTTCCATCAATTTAGGAATTTTTCTTATCTCGCTTAAATCTACATCTTTCAGCCAAATGCAATAGCGAGATTGTCCATGGAGGTACTCCTTAGCACTTATGAGTGGGCGGATATATTTCTCTACCCGTTTATCGTTTGCAATTAGCAGGTTTTTTTCGTTTTCATCAAGCAGCAGGTGCCCACCATCATTAGGCATGCTACCAAAAGATATCTCGGGAACGGAGCAGATTGGTTTACTACGACTAAGTATATAGACGTCATCGCAATCGACTAAATAGAAATTTATGTGTCTCACTTTTCTTTTTTGTGGTTCAGCGTCTGGGTGAACATAATCATATAAGTATTTTTCAGGAGAGTCTGTCAATGAGAATCCGATTATGACTACATGAACTTGAGCCTTGCCAGACGCCTCATTGCTCCATTTGAAGGTTCTGTGCGCAAAATTTAACTTAATGCCTTTATCCAGCTGCAAATACTTTGCAAGAATGCCGACCTGTTCGCCTTGTGTAATTGAGTTGGTGGACACAAAAGCAACTTTGATATCCGTTCCTTGAATGAAATCAGCAGTTTTGATATACCATAACGAGACATAATCTAGAAGGCCGCTATTTTCGATATTTCCACACACTATTTCCATGTCTTGTTGCTGGTCTGTGCTTCGGTCTTGTTTTGAGATAAATGGGGGATTGCCTATAATATACGTAAGCCGATCTTTTTTTACCAGCGCCTCCCAGTCAAATCTTAGAGCGTTTTTAATCGAAATATTCGCGGTTTTCTTTAGAGGCAAACGCACGTAATACAAGCCAAATTCGTCAGAAAGTTCACGATTAAGCAGATGGTCTGTTAACCACAATCCAACTTGCGCAATTCTTGCAGGGAACTCAAGTATCTCTATCCCATACATCGAATCGACATTGAGGTCTTTGTCGAATTGCACACTCATTACTCTCTGGGTTTCGCTACCTTCCAATTTCCTGACTTGTTTATGTATCTGTATTTGGAGTTTTCTTAACTCGCGGTATGCGATTATCAAGAAATTGCCGCAACCGCAGGCAGGATCAAGGATTTTGATTTGACCTATTTTAGCTTGCAGAGCTTCCAAATATCTTTTGTTGCTTTTGTGTGACTCAAATTCTGTTCGGAGCGCATCCATGAAAAGCGCATTCACGGCTTTTAGTATATTTTTTTCAGAAGTGTAATGCGCTCCTAAGTTATGTCTAGCGTTTTGATCCATAACTGACTGAAACATAGAGCCAAAAACTGCAGGGGAAACCGCACTCCAATCAAACTGGCAGCTCTCAAGTAGAATATTTCTTGCCTCAAAATCAAAAGCGGGTATCGAAACTTTCTCTTCAAATAGTGCCCCGTCTATATACGGGAATGTTTTCAGATCGTCATCTAAATTGTGCTGCCTTTTTTCTTCGGGTGTATTCAATATTTCAAATAAGTTTATCAGTTTTGGTCCTGTATCGGTTCCGTCCTCAGCAGTCCTGTTTTTTATAAAACTTGTAAATTTTCCTTTTTCAAAAATCAAAGTTTGATCTGCAAAAAGACAGAAAACTAGCCGAACCAAGACCTCCTCCAGATCGTGTCCAGTGTATCCATTTTTTTTGAGCGAATCATGGAGTTTTCCCATCAATTCTGCAGCCTTAATATTGACAGGGTCTAAATCTTTTATTTCGACGCTTTCGTGACCAGACATAAAATCAAAAAGATGTAGATTTTCAGCAAGCTTTTCTATGGGAAATTCCTTATCCCAACCTTTATCTAAATCCCAAATCTTGAATCTTTGAAAGTCTGAAACTATGACGTACCTTGGAAGCTCAGGATCCTTAAGACCTGCAAAGTAGTCTAAGGCTTGGTGCTCTGCTCTCTCCAAATCGCTGCCAGCCGACTTATGTTCAACAATTAATTTCCCTTTCCAGAATAAGTCGATTGAGCCACGCTCGCCATCAAACTTAACTGCTGGTTTTTCAAATGATGCCACGCGGCGCCTAGTTATACCAAAAACAAGGAAAAAATCGTTCCAAAATGTTTGGGATTCTGCCTTTTCTCTTGTCTCGCCCTTCCATTCATGGGTAAACGCGATTGCACGACGCTTAATCTCGTTTAGACTTAAGCTCATAGTCGTATATGCAAACACTAATTATTTAAACAAATCTATGCAGTTGCCATACCCCGCTTGTAATAAATAAATCTTAATATCTCTCTCCTAGGAAATTGATGCGGAAATGACCTATATCTGTTCCATCTACACACCTGGCTTGAATTGCCTAAAGGGCATTCAGCTATTTATTGGCAGTTACTTCCTCAAAGAGATTTACATAAGTGGGCTTGTTGTTTGCCACACACTCATCATAGGCGGAAGTCGATGAGATATATCCGCATGCAAGAAAGTCTTTGGTTTTTACCAGTTTGCCGAAAGGCGCCCATGATACTTCATAAAACTCCGGACTTGCCAAAGCGGTTAAATTAGCGTCAGGCGCCCTGGGACCGGAACAGCCGACGCGCGCAATGCACTGTTTTATCGCAGATTCTTCGCTAAGCCACGGCGCCCAGCATAGAAGAATAAGCGCGACAACCGCCGCAATGATTGCAATCTTAGCCAGCTGCATATTAGCATTTGACTCATAGATTTTTTAAACGGCTAAACCAGGCTTTTATTTCTATGATGCGAATTCATTCTGATGGAAACACGGCTCTCGCTTCTATTGAAAGTCCTCCTGGCATTAATTGGGGTGCCAATTCTTCTCGGCATCTTCTTTTTTCTTCCCGCAGGCACGCTTGATTACTGGCAGGCATGGGCATACCTGGCTGTGCTTCTCGTCCCGTTCGTTTTCGTCGCATCCTATTTCATTATAACCGACCCCAAGTTCCTGGAGCGAAGATTGAAAACGAGGGAAAAGGAGGCGCAGCAGCAGGTGCTCATAAAATTCGGATGGCTCATCTTCCTAATCGGCTTCCTGCTTCCCGGCTTTGACCACCGCTTTGGCTGGTCAAGCATTCCGTTTGAAATCGTGATTGCGGCAGATGTGCTCGTCTTTCTGGGCTACGTATTAGTCTTCTTTGTATTCAAGGAAAACAGCTATGCCGCGCGCACGGTCGAGGTTGAGAAGGGGCAGAAGGTAATCACAACGGGCCCTTATTCGATAGTGCGCCACCCGATGTACGTAGGCATGCTTCTCATGTATCTCTCAACCCCCATAGCACTAGGCTCCTATTACTCACTTCTCGTATTTGCATTCATAGTGCCAATGATAATCTACCGCATCTTGAATGAGGAGAAGGTGCTGCTCCGCGGCCTTCCCGGCTATAAAGAATACTGCAAGAAAACCCGCTACCGCCTCATCCCTTTCATCTGGTAATCATTCTTTCACAAACCCGAACCGTTTGTTTTTCGCAGTCATCCTGATAAAATTCGCAAGGCTTTTCCTGTACGCCTCCTCGCTATGGCGCCTCTGCCCCATTATGTAAGCAATCCGTATCCTCTTGTAGCTCTCAGGCAGTTTCTGAAAATGCATCCACGCATCCCGGTTTTTCCTGATCGCGTTTATGATATACTTCGGCACTATGAATCCATCATGGTCTAAATGAGGATTATACGCATGCGACACCGCCGCCAATCCCACCCTTTTCATCCTCCTTTCCGCAACCAGCTTCCTTATGCGCTCCTTGTTCATCTGCGAAAGCACGCTTCCGCGCCTCCTGGGTGAAAACCTCTGCGCGAATCTCTCCTCATCCACCTTTTTCACGATGCTGTCAATCCAACCGAAGCATAGTGCCTCATCAACCGCATCGTTGTAAGGTATCCTCTTTTTCCCAGACGCTTTCTTGTAATAAATAAGCCAGATTTCCTTCTCCTTATTATGATTCTTGGAAAGCCACCTTCTCCACGCGCCCCTATCCTTAACGTAAAGGGTTTTCCCGAGCTTCATGCATAATTCTATGGCCACCATGCCTTATAATTGCGCGAAGCCATTCCGTCACACTAATAGAAAATCTTAAAAACACTGGGCAGCCCTATTTATCCTGCAGAACGTGATATTGATGAATTTCAACCCGCGCATGAGGTTTGTTTGGCTTACGCAATCCCTAATCGCGGTGCTGGCGCTTTTCCTCTGGGCACTCTTAATGTTTGCATTCATCCCATTGGAGGGCACAACCTTCGACGGCATCTCCGATAAGGTCCTCATAGCGGTCATAGTAATTGTCCTGTCACTGGCCATACTCGCAATCGTGTACGTGGGCGCGGAGCTCTTCTACCGCAACTTTGAGTACGATTTCAGCGGCGACTCGTTCGTCGTGCGCAAGGGCATCCTCAACAGGAAGGAGTTCATAATCCCCTACAAGGATATTGAATCCGCCAAAGTGCTGCGCTCCGGCGTGCACGCCCTTGACCAGGTCTTCGGCCTTACCTGCGTACAGATAAAGTACAAGGGCAAGATGGTCATTATTCCAGGCATAAACGAGCCGGAGGTGTTCCTCAGGAGGCTCATGGCCAACGTGCAGGGCAACGACATGATAAAGAACAGCGAAATATACCTCTCCGAGAAGGAGATACTGATGAAGCTTGCCGCAGACGTGAAGGGCATCGAGGACAAGCTCGAGCAGTACGTCGCGGAGCAGAAGCGCTCACAGTCAGCGCAGAAGTCCACGGGCCAAAACTACCCGTTTGAGTTCCTAAAGACCAGCAAGGAAGTGGATACGGACAAGCTGGTAGATATAAAAACCTTTGGTGATTTAAAAAAGTCAGAAGCGGACAGTTTAACACGCAAAAAGAAGAAGGATGGAGAGAAATAAAAACACTTGGGTGTATGCATATGTCAGAACAACAGATTGTTGAGCTTAACAGGTTTGAAATCGCAAGGCTATTGGGCGCGCGAGCGCTCCAGCTTTCGCTTGGTGCACCACCTCTCATACCGGTACCCAAGGGAATCATAGACCCCATCGACCTGGCGCGTGAGGAGTTCAAGTCCGGAGTCATACCTTTGATGGTCCTTCGCGAATAATTCGTTTTCTTTTTGCGTTTTCACAGTTTTTTCTAATTCTATGCCTTATCGCAACCTTTAAATAACGAAGAAATCCGAATTATACCCCTAGTGATTCGAATGGTTCAGAAGCAATCCAAAAATAGCCCCCGCCTTATCACGGCGGATAATACGCAAAACCCGTTTGCTGCGATGCACCGAAGGGTAAGGCTAACGCCCGTTGATTACGAGGCGCTCAATGCGCGGCTCAGGAAGGCCGCCGAGAAAGGCGATGCCAACGAATTGGGCTTGCTCATTACCGAGGGCGCTGACATACACTCGCACAACGGCTCCCATAAGACCCCGCTGCATTACGCCGCGGAGCACGGCAATTTGCGTATGGCAATGCTGCTTATTGGCAACGGCGCATTCGTCAATTCAGGCTCACACCGCGGCTATATGACGCCCCTGATGGGCGCAGCCCACCACAACCGCTTCCGCATCTCAAAATACCTGCTCGCCCATGGCGCACGCAAGAACCTGAAAACTTCAGAGGGCATAACTGCCCTCATATTCGCAGCAAAGGCAGGCTCACGAAAAACCGCAGAGCTTCTCGTGGTTGAGGGCGCAAACATCCACGTCAGGGACAATGAAGGCCGTGCAGCAATCGATTACGCAATAAAGCATTCAAAGGACAAATGGATAGCCGACCTCCTCCGTGAAGCCGGCGCAGGCGAATGATCATGGCACAAATAGGGACACTCATTGACCCAAAAAAGAAAGCAGAGATACTGCAAAGGATTAAGGACAGGAAGGCGCCCTTCTGCGCAGAAAAGCCCGCACCGGAAACGCCAGAATTAAATAGCGATCATTTTGAACAGGCCAAGTTAAATCGGCTACAGCGAACCGAAGACGACATAAAAAAACTGGACGAGCAGTTCATTGATGCTGCAGCTAGGGGGGATATCTCCAAAGTTGAAGAGCTATGGTTCAAAGGCGCGGATGTAAATGCCAGGGACAATATGGGAGGGACTGCACTGATGATGGCCTGTGCACTGGGCTCTCTCAGCACTGCGGAAATCCTCCTAACAAGGGGCGCTACGATTAAGACAACGGACAATTATCGCAAGACGCCCCTAGATTTTGCGTGTATAAACGGTTATACGGAAATTGCAAGGCTGCTCATTGAAAATGGCGCTGACGTAAACACGGTAGATGATGACGGGTATTCAATCCTATGGCGTACTAGAAATAGGGGCAACCGCGCTATGATTGAGCTGCTAACGAATGCAGGCGCGAAAGAGTGATACTAATGGGAAAAACAATAACCTCATTGATCGACCCAACAAAGAAAGCCGAGGTTCTCCAAAGGATTAAAGACAGGAAATCGCCTTTATGCGTGGAAGAGCCGATGAACGGAGTCAAACTGCCCAAGGCGCCCGAACCGTCACCGCGCACCGTAATGGAGCAGGGGGCGCTTAATGAAAAATTACTTATCGCAATCAACAGGAAGAACCATGATGAGGTTTCCAGGCTCATTGATGCGGGCGCAAACGTAAATAGCCGCGATATGAACGACCTAGGGGGCATGCCGATAAACAGCGGCTGGACGCTCCTGATGTATGCCGTCCAGTCTGGTGACCTGAAGATAGTGCAGCTGCTATTGGAAAAGGGCGCCACTGTGATATGGAGTGCATGGCGTGGCGATAGCGCACTCGAGCTTGCAAGAAAATCAGGCAACCAGGAGATTATTGACGCCCTGCTCAAAGCTGCTGAAAAGAGTGAATGATTATGAATCAGATAAACGGCTTGATAGACCCACAAAAGAAGGCAATCGTCCTTCAGAGGATTAGAGAGGGAAAGATGCCCTTTTGCGCGATGAAGCCTGAGCCCGAGAGAATACTGAAGAAGCCGAATAGAAAACCAAGAACAATCAGAAGCAAAAAGAGGCGCATGGATGATTACGAGCTTAGGCTCAAGCTTGTGGACGTATGCATGGCACAGGGCGATAATGTGAAAATGGCAGAAAGGCTCGTTGTCGCCGGTGCGGATGCCAAGGACGTAACCAGCGACGGCTTTTCTTTGCTCATGAGGGCAATCGAACGTGGGAACGAAAAGATTGCAAAGCTCCTCCTATCACGCACGGAGGTTAACGAAGACCAGATTTCGGATGGCGGGACCACAGCGCTTATACTCGCGGCAAGGCATAGAATGGTTGAGATGGTCGAGCTGCTTCTCAAACGCGGCGCGAGTCCAAACCGATGCAACGACCGGGGGCAAACGGCACTCGGCTTTGTGTACGGCCTCAATGACGACAAGTCCCGCCAGATTTACAAGATGCTGAAGAAGGCAGGAGCGAAGAAGTGACACTCATGGCACAAAACCAAAAGCCAAAAAAGGAGGACCCAATACTTCAGGCCGTAGCACGTGAAGGGCTATTCGGAAAAAGCATTCCGGATGCTCGCGAGTTCCAGGAAAAAAAGCCAGCACCGGAAAGGCTGGCGCTTCAGCCTGAGGAGCAGAGGAAACTAAACGACATGCTGCTCGAGGCGGCGGTGCTGGGAAAGCGCGATGAGATAATTGTTCTCCTCCGGAAGGGCGCCGATATCAATGCAAGAAGCCCCACTGGAATGACGCCGCTGATGCTCGCGGCAGCGGGCCGCCAGATTGGTGCCGTCAGCATCATCCTGGATGCCGGCGCGGACAGGGATGCAAGGAATAACGAAAACCTTACTGCCTCGGAGATAGCGATGAAGGCGGGGCAACTGGGACTTGAGGGAATTGCGAAACTGATAGATGATTATGGAATAAAAAAGCCCATACCGGTAGTAAAGCCCGATCCCAATAAATTGCAAACAACGGAAGAGCATACGGAGCTGAAGAAGGCCTTGTGGGATGCAATCGAAAAAGGCAGGCCGGACCTGCTCGAAGAGCTAATCGGGATGGGAGCGGATGTTAATGAGATGTGCGATGCCACCACGGAGATGACACCGCTGCATTCCGCGGCATCCCTTGGCGATTCCAAGATAATAAAGCTGCTTCTCGATGCGGGCGCGGATGTGGAAGCACAGGCAGTATATAGTACTCCGCTCATGTATGCAGCGCTTTCGGGCAAAACCAATGCAGTTCGAATGCTTCTCTATGCGGGCGCAGATGTAAACCACGTTAATTCCCACGATGGCCAAAATGCGCTTCACATGGCCGCAATGTACGGGCACATTGACGTGGCGGACATACTGCTCAATGTCGGCATAAATACGGATGTCTTTAGCATGGAAGGCGACACTCCGCTGCACCTTGCAGTGCTGTTAGGCAAGACCGAGTTCGTGGAATTCCTAAAGAAGAATGGAGTAACACAATAGAGTGATATTCATGGCACAAATAGGAACACTCATTGACCCGAAGAAAAAAGAAATCGTCCTACAAAGAATTAAAGATGGGAAGGAGCCCTTTTGCGCAGTGAAGCCCGAACCTGAGCAGGCTCTCGTACAGAACGGCCAGGGCGGGCATGCACAATCGCTTCTTGACGCAGCCACCCTGGCGCAACTGCAAAAGAAGCAGCAGGATATTGCTGCAATCTATAATTACGCAAAGTTACTGAGAATCCCAACCCTTCGTGAAACCCTAAGGAGCGCAAATAAGGATGAAAGGGAGGCGCGTGCCATGAGTGTCATGTGCGGCGTGGCAACTGCGGCATTCGCCGGCCTTGGCGGCTTCTCAGTGCAGAATCTTTACGCTGCCGGGAAGCCGAACGGCCCTGTAATAGCGCTCTTCTTCTTCGGGACCATAGCGCTTGTGGGCTTTTGCGGCTGGACAGCCGATGCGTACCACCGCTTATACACAAGGCTGCGCCAGCGCTCAGAAACAAGGGGATACAAGAAGGCTATGGAGGCGCTTGAGAAGCAATCAAGCATTGGGGCAACTTACCTAATGCCGCACATGAAAAACAAGCGTTTTGTTAATGAGCTGAATAAGCTTGCGAATCTGGGCGATACCAACGCCATAGATTTCCTGCAAAGGTGCAAATGAGGTCATGAGGAATATGATGGGATTGAAAACAAAGATGATGGAGAGGAAACAGCAGCTCCTATTGTTAGAGATGATGCGCAGGGGCAAGTTTGTATTCAAGTACAGCAAGCCCGGGCCGGAGCGCATAACCGATGTACAATTAAGCGATGAGCAGAAATCCCATACTGCCGAGCTTCTGGCCGCTTCCAAGCAGGGCAATTTATGCAACGCCGCCCTTTCCATAAGAGAAGGCGCCTATGTCAACGCGGTGGACAATTTCGGCTTTACCCCGCTCCTCTGGTCGATGGCCCACAGCAACGTGCAGCTTGCATTACTGCTCATGGAGAACGGGGCTAATATACATATTAGGAACCCGTTTGGCGAGACCCCGCTCATGATCGCATCCTTCATGGGGATGGGAGAGACGGTCAAGTGCCTCATAAAGAGGGGCGCCGACCTGAACGCAAGAAATAACTACAAGATGACCGCCCTGATGTGCGCCGCCCAGGCGGGCAGCATGCAGCCATTACAGCTGCTCATCACCGCACGGGCCGACCCGCTTTTGAGGGACAACCGCAATTTTACGGCGGAGAACTATGCGCGCCAGCTGGGCCACGGGGAAGCGGCAAAGCTCCTGAAGGGAGTAACAACCCCTCCCGATGGGGCGCCTAGCCAAATGGAAAACTATTTAAACGGGAAACCGCCTAAGTGATAGCTATGAACGCAAAATTGCTTATACTAACGATCCTTGTCCTTGCAGCAGGAGTGTTTGCAAGCATGGACTACTATGTCGGGGACCAGCATTTAGTTTCTACGGACATCTCCTCGGCAGTTGCAGGTTTGGACCTGACGCCCACGGTCAACACGGCTGGAATATCGACCATTGGCGTGACGGACAATCCGCTGAGCCCTGCAGATATTGCACGCCTTGCTGGCGCATTCAATACGGGCCCCGTAATCAATAACGGCGGCATCACCGTCATCCCGCAGGACGTATTAGATGCCCTAAAGAGGCTCCCGAAGTTCCCGCACGACTTTCCAGGCGATGGCGACAACGGAACATTCTGCGTGCTGAACATTGAAGTCACGCCCTCGGATGCCTACGTGCTCCCGGGCGCATACGTTAAGTTCCACAGCACCACTCCCGATGTGGAATGGTCCGCAAAGTACGGAAGGGTCGTAAAGCGCGGCTCCTATGCATATTACCAGGCGCCCACAAATTTGCTCGGCAACAGCGAGCTGGTGGATGAGGTTTCCGCGAGCAAGATAAAATGCTCAGGCAAGGCCGAAGTGCACATTATGGCAGACAGGCCCGCATCAATGGACCTGGACGCACCCGTTTCCCTAAACATAAATGAAAACGCGGACGTTTACGCACTGGTTATGGACAAGTACGGAAACCCGGTTTCCGGAAAGAACGTCAAATTCTCACTCTCAGCTGAAAGCGGTGTCCCGGCTGCAAGCCTCACGGCAGGCAGCGATGACGGGCTCGTTGTCAACGTGGTCACCAATGATGAGGGCAAGGCAGTTGTTGTGTTCAATGCAGGCGATGAGGTTGCAGACTACAAGCTCACCGCACAGTACGACAAGTTCCGCGGAATCGCGCTCATTTCCGTTGTGAACAACTCAAACAACAACAACAGCAACAACAACAATACAAACAGCACTAATCAAACAAACACCACCGTAAATAACGGCGGCGGCAGCGGTGAGAACACCGGCCATCTGGGCACGGGCTCGGGAACTGCGACCGTCACAAGGGCGGAGCAGAACACCTCTGCAGTCCTGCCCGCACCGGCACCAGAAGTGAAGCCGGAAGTGGCCGCACCCGCATCCGACACCGCAAAGGCAACCGAGGTGCACGTTACCTATTATAAGAGCGTGGTTCTAGGCGGCGACATAACGCTCGTGCTCAAGGACGCGGACGGCAAGCTGCTCGCAGGCAAGAAGGTCACCATAACGAGCCCTGACGGCACGGCAGTGGAGCTTGTCAGCGACGAGAACGGCGTGATAAAGTACACGCCCACAAAGGAGGGTGAGTACAAGGTTAAGGTGGAAGGCACCGATACCGAGCTTACCATAACCGTTGGTGCAAAGGCGGCAGCAGGTGCAGGCGCAAATGATGCGAAGCCCAGCGAGGCCACATTCGACATAGTGGCGGCGCTCACGGGCGGCAACGCATCGTCCTTCTCTGTGATAGCAGTGCTCGTTGTCGTGCTCATACTAGTTGTGGGCGCGGCAGTTTACTTCTTTACCAAGAAGGATGAAATGTAGGTGAATAATGATGAATAAAGATAACACAAACAAACAAAACCAGGCGCCTCATCAGGTGCCTGCAGTGCTCAAGGCAAAGAAGAAGCCGCAGATGTTCGCAAGGCTTTTTGCCAGCTCCCTGCTTTTGGCAGGATGCGGCGACACCGCAACATCGCTTGCAACAAGCGAGAGTGACGGCTCCAGCGTCCAGATGGACGGCGGCATGTTCTCCCACAATGATGGCGGAGCAATCCAAAAGGATGGCGGCAGCGCGCAGAAGGACGGCGGCACTGCAGTAAAGTGCACGCACAAGAACTACTTCGTGCTCAAGGTGGGCGAAACCGAGAAGGTCGTGAACGACGGCGCAACCGTTATGGTAAACGGCAAGAAGTACACTGTCAACGACGCCCAGGACGGCAGCATTGTGCTCCACAACGGCAGCGATTATAATGTCGTGAAGGACAAGGCTACGGTGAACGGCGTCCAGGTGGCATACCTCGGCAGCGGCACCACGCTTGTTGACGCGGCACTCCTGCAGGTTGAATACTACAATGGCGAAGTCGACTCCAAGTCGCTCGCGCTCGGTGTCGGCAAAAGCGGCCAGTACCACGTTGACGACAGGCACTACGTAACGCTCACGCTCAAGAGCGCAGTTAAGACCGACAAGGTCGAGTATGCGGTCGTTGAGGCGGAGGTCTTCGTGCAGTCCGAAAAGGACGGCGAAACGTTCGTCTCAGTGAAGACGGAGCGCTATACTGTTGACCTCAACGGCGCAACGCAGATAGTTGTCGATGAGAACACAAACCTCGTTGTGAACCTTGATTTGCTCGGCTCCGGAACGCTCAACGCATCAGCGAACATAAGCGTTAACGGCAGGCAGCTCTCGCTTAAGGCGGGCGACAAGCCCTACGAGACAGTTGTGGGCGAGGACGAGGTCACCGTTGGAGTGCTTTCGGCATTCTATTCCGAGGACGTATCCAGGGCAACGCTCGTGATAAACACGCCGACCCAGGCAGTCGTAATCCCGCAGCTCCCGGGCGAGAAGTCAAACCTGGAAGTCAACGACAGCGGAATGCTGCTCCATGTTGAGTTCCTGGGCTGCGAGCCCGTCTGTGATGAGTAACTCTCTTTCTTTTTTAAACCCTTTTCGTTTTCATTTCTCCCGTTTATAAATTTTCCAGCGGAAGCAAGTTCATGAAAGTCAAACTATTCCACAGGCCAATATCGCTGCTCACAGCGTTCGGCGATAAGGTTAGGGTGACTCCGGGCGTACTTTCACACTTCTCAGCAGCACTCTACAACAGCAGCGTTAACCTCTATGCCGTCTCATCCGGCGAGGACTCGCTCACATTCATCGTGGACTATGCCGACGAGGAGAAGGCGTTTAACGTCCTTCGTGACTCAATGAAGGGCGCAGCCACCGCGTTCCACGAGCTGGTCATCAGGAGCAACAAGAGCATGATCACGGTGAACGCAACGGACATGGCCGACACGCCGGGCGTTGCGCACGCATCGATCTCAGGCCTTGCACAGGAGAACGTCAACATAGTGGAGATGTTCTCCAGCTATGGCAGCATAACCATCGTGATAGACCCCGATTACAGGAAAAAGGCATTCGAACTGATGGCCGCATCGCTCAAGGCCAAATTCAAGGAGCGCGTCGAGGTTAGCGAGTAGTTCCCAATTTGGCACAAATAGAAAAATTAAAATTGGTGGCGCACCGATGCGCCGTTTATTCCTTTTTAATCAAATAACACTTACGGTATGTAGGGGGAAATGAAAATCACGCTGTCGCCCCTGAGCAGCATGGTCCCGAGTTTTCTCTTGACCTCGCCGTTCTCAAGGTGCTCCGTGTTCTCAAGCACCAGGTTCATGTGGACGTCGTACGCGGTCATTCTTCCGCGTATTTCCATCCCACCCTTTATCCTTATAATTACATCCTTATTCAAGGAGCCGTTCAAAATATCAAAAGGTCTCTTGGCTTCCATTATCTAACACCTTGTATATAATTCGGATAAGAATGTTTAAAAACGGATGAGGATAATTAAAAAACAAAAAAAAGGAAACGATTCTCCCAGAGATTTGAAAACGCTATTTCAATTATCTCTTTTTCTTCTTTGCTGCTTTCTTTTTCTTTGCTACCATGTTAACCTATCCGCAATTAAATATAAAAAGGTTTAATTTCACTTTCGCGCGCGTTCTGAAAATTTATTTTTGTAGTAGTAGAGCGTCCGGAGCGGAATTTTCTCCCTTTCCGATATTTTTTTCATGCCCGTTTTCCCCTTCGCGAGCATTTTTTCAAGGCGTTTTACGTCGTATTTTCTCTTCCTTCCCCTTTTCACCCTTTCAAGCACGCGCACCCGCACACCGGTCCTCGCAATGGCATCAATGGAGTTTTTTGGCAGCGCAGCGGCCACTCCGCGGCTTAAAATTATTTTTTTCACATTTGTCATTTCAAGCAGCAAAAACAAAATCCTGTTGCTCACTTTGCGCTTAAGAAAAAATGTTTCCGCACCCCTGCTGTTCTCCAGTGTGGAAATCACATCGGAATTTTTCCCCCTGATTTCAACGGGATTATTTTTTGAGATGCTCAAGGAATTTATCCCCCCTTCCGCCGCGCCCCTCCAGATATGTCCTTATCAGGCGGTATTCCTCCTCCACATCCTTGAAGTCCACGTTGAATATCTCCTTCAGCTTTTTCCTTCCCTGGTAATGGGCGAATACCGCGAGCCCAAGCTCCCTGTCCCCGGAGCCGAGCGCCTCCTCGAGCCTGTACTTGTCCTCAATCATCTCGCCCGCCTTGATTATGCCCGCCAGCCCCGCCTTTTCCACAACGGGCGTGATGAGCGAATGGTCGTCGTCGAATGAGAACACGCCCATTCCCCTGCGCGTCGCCTTTGTTGTAAGCATGAGCATCCTCACCATGTCGACCGCCATCTTGCCGTAGGCGTCCTTTGCATACTCCCAGTACCTCTTGCTCATCATCTCGTTGAGTTTCAGGTTCAAATCGTCATCCAGGTACATGTCGCCCTTCTGGTCGAAGTAAATCAGCAGCTCCCTGTGCAGCTCATCAACCAGGTCGTCGTTCAAGTCAGTGTAGGCGTCCACCTTCACAAGCTCGTTTATCCCGTGCTTTCTCAGTATGCGCAAATATTTCTGCAGCTGCTCGTGCTTCTCGTCTTCCTCGCGCGCGGGCACGCTTGCAGATGACATTGAGTTCGCCGCATAGGCGCAGGCAAGCACTTTCCTGTAGGACTTTGATGTGAGCATGCTCCTGTGCCTCGTGATTATCTTGGTCTTCACGATCTCCGCATCACGGCCGTATGCCTCGCCGACATAATCGTCCACATCCTTTATGCCGTAGAGCTGGAGCTTCTCGTACCTGACCCCGTCCTCGGAAGGCATCGCGATGTCAACGGAGATTCCCAGCTGCTCAAGCTCGCCGCTCAGCAGCTCGTAAATGTCAAAATACAGCCTTGCTGCGGTGGCGCCATACTTGGAAATCCTTCCCAACGAATTGCCGTCGTAGGGCAAATGCCTGTAGGCGTTCCCCAACGCACCGCTCTTGAAATGCAGCTGCGCAATCCTGTAGGAGGCCATTGCATGGTCAACCCTCCTCAGCGTGCTCTTCTTCAAAAATGCGACATACCTGAATTCCTTCAGCTGCCTCTTAATGTCCTTCAGCTCGCTCTGGGGCAGCTCATTGTGAGCGACAAACGACTGGGGCACAAACGACTTGTTGAACCCGTATTGTATCAAGCGCTCGCGTATCTCCGATATCTCCTCAACCTTGTTCTCACAATCATCCTCACCGCTAGGCAATTCATAATTGCCGAGTATGTTGTTGACCCTCTTGACTTCTGCGAGCACGGATTGCATACCTATCCGAGCAACATTTTGTCCATGTAACCTTTTATTATCTTCGTTTGCACCCGCTTCTCATCAATCTCATAGCCGCTCCTCAGCTCCTTCCACATGAAGTATAGTGCAACTGCGCGCAGGGGGAACAAAAAGAAGCTCTCTATGAACACCGCCGCAAGCAGCGCCACCACCAGTATCGGGTTAACCATGTACAAGAACTTAACGAAAATGAGCACATACCATATCCCGACGAACAGGAACCCGAACCCGAAGCTCTCCAGCTTGTACTTCATCGAAATCGTATAGGAGCTCCTCACCGCGTCCCTCACCCTGGCGCCCAGGATGAGCACCTCGTATTCCACGTACTGGAACATGGGCTCCAATAATGCGCTCAATGCGAACCCTATCAATAGCGTAATGGGTATGGGCAGCAGCCCGATTGTGAGCAGCTTCCCGAACGTGAGCCTTCCCGTATCCGTCACGTACTGCTTGATGATGTCACCGCCGAATATCATGTACAGTATGAACGGCGAGAAGATGAGCAAAGTAAGGCAGAGCCTGAATATGACGATCTTGACAATCCCCTTGAAGCTTCCCCTGATCGAATGCAGTATCCCCCTGTCGTCATTGTTCACTATCTTGTGCACCAGGTATACCAGCCCCGCAAAGGGAATGATTGAGAACGAGCTGATGAGCACCGCAATGCCCTCCTTCCCGAGCACGCCCAGGAACAGGCTGCAGAACATCATCTCTATGATATAGTTCCCGTTGAGGCACGCCACGTCCTTGTAAACGTCAAGGGCATACCAGCATAGGCTGTAGGTGAGCGCCGCGCAGAAGAAGAGCGCACTGAACGGCAGGATCTTGAGTATGTTCCTGTTAACGAAATTGGCGGAGTTCTCAAGCGACCTCCCCACCAGCCCTAGTCCCATAATATACCCTTTATGTGGAAAGCTTTAATTTGTTATCCGCCTGAATTTCAGAAGTATGGACTACAAATGCACGATAGAAGTCTCGCCCAGGGACCCGGAGGCCGTAATGAAGGCCCTGATGATGGACGAGGCCTACGACCGCAGCTCCACATCCATTGAGAGGGAGGGGGGCAAGGTTTTTATTAAAATTAGTGCTAAGGATATCACAGCCCTCCGTGCGGCCGTCAATGATTACCTTCGGCTGTTGCGTGTCTGTGAGAGTGAAAAATCATTCGAATAAATTCATGCTAACAGGTGTTGATATATGAGTAACGATATGAACGCGTCACTGGCAGAGCTCCAGGAGCTCCAGTCCAAGATACAGGCGACCATGATTGAGAAGCAGCAGCTGATGATGCAGCAGAGCGACATTGACCGCGCTCTCCAGTCGCTGAAGGAAGTGCAGGGCAAGACCTATGAGATGATAGGCACAATACTCATCGAGAAGGGCAAGGCCGATATTGAGAAAGGCCTGCTTGAAAGGAAACAGCTCATTGACTTGAGGCTCGAGAGCCTCGACAAGAACGAGAGGATGTTCCGCTCAAGGATGAAGGCCCTTGCGGAGAAGTTTGAAGGGATGCAGAGGGGCGCAAGAGAGAAGGAAAGGCCGTAGGTGTATCCGTGGCCCTGAGAGCTACCGCTTCATCCACAAGCGACTTCAAATCCTTCTTTAATTTTCTCTCACAGCAGAAGAAGCTTACTGTAAGCTCTCACTTTTTAGCGGATGTTGACGGCGTATGCAGCGCCTTTCTCTTGAAATCGCTCTTTCCGTCAGCGCGCATCGTCTTTTTCGACAAGCCATCAAAGGAGGCTCGGGCCGTGTGCGAGGCATACAAGCTCGAATACGAGACCACCCTAATAATCGACCCTTCCACCACAGTGCTCATAGATGTCGACGACCCGGTCCTCATCCCCTCAACGCATCACAAGCAGTTCCTTGCAATCATCGACCATCACCACACGCAGCACCTGAAAAGCGTGCAGCGCCTCAGCGACCACACCGCACCTTCCACCACTTACATTCTCTATTCCATGATGAAATTCATGGGCATAAAACCCTCAAAAAAGCAGGCTGAGCTGATACTTCTCGGGATAATCGCGGACACGAACCGCTTCAAAAGCGTTGAAAACACGGCCATATTTTCAGACGTTGCAGACCTCTTTGAAATTTCCGGCAAGAGCTACGATTCGCTCCTGCCCCTGCTCACAACAACCGCAATGTCCACATCCGAGCGCCTCGTTTTCGCACGCTCATTCCGCACGTTCAGGATTTTGCGCACCACCAAAGACGATTTCCTATTCATCATAACCGATTGTGAAGCTTTCCAATCGCTCGTTGCAGACCGTTTGGTTGAGTGCATGGAGGTGGATTTCGGCCTGGCCTATGCGCCCGCCGAGAATGAGATGCGCATCTCGCTGCGCTCCTCTCCGCGCCTCATGCTCCACCTGGGCACATTTGCCTCAACTCTTGCATCACGCCTTGGTGGCTCTGGCGGCGGGCACAAGCACGCTGCGGGCATGAACATCTCGCCCACTAACGGTAAAAAGATAGAAGAGGCAGCAATAAAGCTTCTCAAGGAAACCTACTCGCTAAAGGAATACTAATCTCATAGCAAGTTGCAATAAATGTTCAGTTATTTATGCAACTTGCTAACTAGCAAATAAGCAAGTTCAGCTATCAGCTTATTTGCTATCACTTTTTGTGCTTGAGATAATAATAGAGATGGCTTAATGGCATGTTGAGCATCTCCCACTTTGTGGGCGGGTGGTCCTCAACCGCGCCGTGTTTCCTTAGCATAAGGATATTATAGCCCAGTCTGTCCAGGTTGCGATACCAGAAAGGCGTCTTGTACGCATGCGCCTCGTCCAATGCAATGTCAAGCGCAGTCATCCCATCATTGTTTTTTATTGTATGGTCAGCCTTACCTGCAGTCAAAAGAATTCTGACAATATACGCATTTGAATTCTGTGCTGCGCACATGAGTGCAGTCCAGCCGTAGTTATCCTGCATGTTTGCATTTGCCACATTAGAAAGCAGCGAGCCGATAATCATCCCGCTATCGCCATGGTTGGCGGCATACATCAGCGGCGTTTTCCACTCCTTATCCATTGCGTTAGGATTTATCCCAGGAGCCAAATTTAGCATGGCCGTAATCTCATAGGACTCCAATGCAGCAAGATGCAGCGGAGTCACACCATTATTATCCATCGCGTTAACGTCCGCGCCCCCGGCAATTAGCGCCTGAACCGCCTCTATGGTGCCATCGGTTATCGCAAGATGCAATGCAGATTCCCCACTTGCATTCTTTGCGTTTGGGTTTGCGCCCTGTCTTATCAGTTCGCGAATTTCCTCCGGCTTGCCTATATCAGCCATCACTTCATTCCGCAGCTTCCAATCAAGCTCACTAAGCTCGCCATCCTTGCCCTTGAAAACAACCGTTGCCTCTGGTTCCGGCTTCTTTGCCTCAAACGGCTTTGACAGGTCCACATCGCTCAGCTGTTTCCCAAATAGCCCCTCTTTTTTCACTTTCTCAACAATCGGGTCTATTTTTACAGCCATCAGCATCACTTTGCGCCCTGCTCAATGAGGTACAATTTAACGTCATAATGCCCGTGGTCCCCTGCCCAATCCGTTGCAGTAAATCCATTATCTGTCTTTGCATTGAGGTTTGCCTTGTTCTCAACGAGCAGCTTGACCATCTCTAAATTGCCGCTACTGGCGGCGCTTATTAAGGCATTCCAGCCGTGGCGGGACTTTGCTTCCAAATCCGCCCCGCCTTCCATCAGCATCTGCGCTATTATCGTGTGGCCGTTATCAACCGCGCATCTGAGCGCCGTCCAGTCTCTGTCATTTTTGGCATTCACATCCGCACCACTGTCCAGCAGTATCCTGGCGATTTTGATATATCCTTCCCAGGAGGCGTGCACCAGTGCAGTCGTACCTCCCTTATCCTTCGCATTCACATTCGCGCCCTTCTCAATAAGTTCCGCCACTTTCGCAACGTTGTCTCTCTTTGCAGCGGCAATCAGCTTCCCATCAATAATAAGCGTCCCATCCAGAAATGTACCCGATAAGGACCTATCCTTTTTCGCAGCCTTCTCTGGATGTGGCTTCTCCGCGCAAAAGGGCGCCTTCCTGTCTTTAATTCTTTTCAGCACCACCTTCATTTTCTTAGGGTCTATCAAGCTATTCATCAGCATCACTTTGCGCCGTGTTTCCTAAGCAACTTTACAACCTTCGTATGGCCATGGCTTTTCGCAAAGTGAATTGCAGCAATTCCGGCATTCTCTGCATTCACATCTGCACCATAATCTATCAGCAGTTTGGCAATCTCGAAACGACCATCCCTGGCGGCTTCCATCAGCGCAGTCATTCCAAATTTGTCCTTTGCATTTGCAGCCGCGCCTTTCTTAAGAAGCCATTCTACCTTTTTCAGCTTGCCCGCAATTA
>CAILAH010000015.1 GCA_903832205.1 uncultured Microcaldota archaeon
GCAGCATGTTTGAGCAGCAGATTGACACAATCAACGGCGACATCTATGCGCTGAGGAGCGAGTTGGAGGCGCAGAAGAGCACCAGCGTCCTGAAGAGCTATGACATGATAAGGCGCGAGTACTTCCTCTCCAACGCGAGGCTGCTTTCGTTTACCAAGCAGTACACAAAGAAATGCAACAGCAATGAGAACATCATACTGTTCTTCTACACCAGCGAGAAGGAGTGCCCCGAGTGCTATGCGCAGGGCAGGATTATCGATGAGGTGAGGGCCAGGTGCAACAATACCAAGGTGTTCTCGTTCCCAGTTGATGTCGACATGCCGATAATTAAGTCATTCATGGCATACTATGGCGTGGACAAGTCGCCGTCCGTGGTGATTGACACGCAGAAGCAGGACATTGTGCTGGACAAGGTCACAGGCGCGGACGAGATTGTCGCGATGATGAATTGCAAATAATTTGGTGATATGTGATGGTAGAGCTTGACCTGGGAAGAAGGATAAGGAATGCGATATCCGTCTTTACTGGCAAGGCGTACATTGATGACAAGGCAGTCAAGGAGTTGGTCAAAGAACTTCAGAGAACGCTCATCAGCTCGGATGTTGACGTGCACCTTGTGCTTAAGATTACAAAGGAGATTGAGAGGAAAGCGCTCGATTTGGAGAAGAAGAAGGAGCTTGCAATCAGGGAGCAGGTCGTGAGGATCGTTTATGATGAATTGGTCGCACTGCTCGGCGAGACCTACGAGCCGAAGATAGAGAAGAAGAAGGTGCTGCTCCTGGGCTTGTACGGAAGCGGAAAGACCACCACCGCCGCAAAGCTTGGGAAATTCTACAAGTCCAAGGGAATGCGCGTCGGGGTAATCTGTGCTGATACGGACAGGCCGGCGGCCTATGAGCAGCTTCAGCAGTTGTGCGAAAAGGCAGGGCTGGAGTTTTACGGCGAGAAGGGCGAGAAGGATTCCGCGGGCATTGTGAAAAGGGGCCTGCTAAAACTGCACAATTTTGATATTACAATAGTGGATTCTTCGGGAAGGAATGCGCTTGAGGGAGACCTTATTGATGAGCTGAAGAGGATTGTTGATGTGCTCAAGCCGGATGAGAATATCCTGGTTGTGAGCGCGGATATCGGGCAGGTGGCGGGAAAGCAGGCCAAGGCATTCAACGAAGGCGTAAACGTTAACGGGATTATCGTAACGAAATCCGATGGCAGCGCTAAGGCTGGCGGCGCAATCAGCGCGGCGCACCATGCGGATGCAAAAGTGATGTTCATCGGCACCGGCGAGCACATTGATGAGCTGAAGGTTTATGACAGCAAGAAATATGTTGCAAAACTCCTGGGATTCCCAGATTTGGAGGCGCTGCTGGAAAAGGTAAAGACCGTAGAGGCGGAGACGCAGATAGACCAGAAGAAGCTGCTCGAGGAAAAGCTCACCATGAAAACGTTCCTGGAGCAGATTAAGGCCGCCAAGAAGATGGGCCCGCTCAAGGACGTGTTCACAATGATGGGCGCGCCCGATGTCCCCGAGGAGATGCTCCAGCAGAGTGAGGGGAAGATGAAGAAATTCGAGGCGATGATAAACTCGATGACGCCCGCGGAGAGGGATGACCCCGAGATACTCAAGAAAAGCTCCAACAGGATTGGAAGGGTTGCGAAGGGCTCGGGCTGCAGTGTTGCGGAAGTGAAAGAGCTGCTTCAGCAGTTTGACATGATTAACAAGATGATGTACGGGTTCAAGAAGGACCGCGGGATGAGAAGGAAAATAGAGAAGATGATGAAGGGCGGATTTAAGTTTCAGTAACTAATTTTTTGAAAATTAAATCTTGAAATCGAGAGTGGGGTGCTCGTGGCCCAGTGCGCGCCTCTCCTGCAGCTCCCTGAGGTGCCTTGCCTTTTCCTCCTTGAACTTTGCAGGGTCGGCGCCATATTTCTCGATGAGCGATGCCACGTGGCGTGCCCCAAGGAAGTGGGGCATGATTACGTAATCCGCGCCCGCCTTGTAGAGCTCTGTCGCCTCATCTATCTTGTGCGCAATCGCCATGAATATGGGCTTTTTCTTTGATGATGATTTTATGTAATCCAAAAGCACGACGTTGGTAGCGACCTCGGGTATTGTTGAAACGATGAACTTGGCCTTGGAGAACTCAATGCTTGAAAGGAAATCTACGTCGCTCGCATCCCCGTATATTACTGGGATTCCCTTTTTCTTGAGCGAAGCCACTATGTCGGGATTATAGTCCACGACCGTATAGCTCTTTGATATGCTGCGCAGCGACTTGAGCAAGTCATAGCCGACACGGTTGTAGCCGAACAGCACCATCTCCGCGGAGTCCGAGACGGATTCAGGCGCAGTGTGCTTCTCCCTGAATATGAAACGGAATAGCGGTTCGCCGTGGGAAATCAGGTATGAGGAGACTGCGATTGTGATTATGCCAACGGACGTGGCAACTGAAAGGTAAATGCCCGGCACCTGCCCCAGGAGCACGCCGACGCCCACAAGCACGAATGAGAACTCACTCACCTGCGAGAGGCAGATGGATGAGAGAAAACTCACGCTTTTTCCATATTTCACCGCGCGAAGTCCCACATATGTGAAGATAATCTTGGCAAGTACGGTCGCGATTGTAAGAGCAGCAACCAGCGGCAATATCATGCCGAACGTCTGTGGCGAGAGCTGTGCGCCCAGCGCAAAGAAGTACAGTATGAGGAAGAAATCACGCAGCGGCTTTATGCGCGCCGCAATTTCGTAGTGGTAGGTGGATGTGGAGAGGCTCAGCCCCGCGACCAGCGCGCCTATCTCTATGCCAATGCCTGCAAGATAGAATATGGCTGCGATTGTAAAGCACCAGCAGATTGTGAAGATGAATAAAAGCTCTTGGGATTTTGCGATTATTCTTGTGATTACAGGAAGGATGTAGGATGTGACTAGGAAGAGCATCACCACGATTGCGCCCCAGATAAGCACCGACTGCTCAATGGTAAATGTGGTTGCGGGTGAGAGCGAGGATGCGATTATGAGAGCGAGTACGGCGACCACATCCTGCACGATGAGTATGCCCACCGCGAGCTGGCCATATAGCTTGCCTATGTCGCCCTTATCTGAGAGAAGCTTTACCACGACTGCTGTGCTGCTGAATGAGAGCGCAACCGCAAGAAAAATTGCCGGGATAAGCGGGACTGACATTACCTGCAAAACGAAGAATGTGATTACGGCGGTGGCGAGCATCTGAAGCATGCCGACCGCAACGGAGACAAAGCCGAGGCGCTTGATTACATTCAGGTTAAGGTTTATTCCGACAATAAAGAGCAGGAACGCAATGCCGATTTGCGAGAACGTATCGAGAGCAGCCTGCGATATGTTGGCAGTGCCGAATAGGATTGGGATTGAGACGCCTGTGAGAAGGTATGCAATAAGTATCGGCTGCCTCAGCGCCTTTGCGATTATCGATAGCACAAGCGCCAGCACCATCACGAGTGAAATCTCTAGGAATATGCTGTCCACAAAAGTAATTCCGTATGAAGATTTATAAAAGAAGAATCCTTATGGGCTCAGAAGTTACTCGGGCAATCACAGCAAACGCCGTAGAATCAATGTTTAAATAGGCTGTGGTTGAAAGGGTAAGTATGGAAAAACGGTTCATCGTGACCATATTGTTTATCTCTCTCTTGATTTCTGTTGCTGGTGCGGGACCTGTGACTGCGATGGATATAAAACCCATACTCAATTCGGCGCTGACCGATGCGCAGTGCAGGGTGACGTTCGAGACCGGAGTTATGAACGCTATGATTGATAGCTTTCCTTTCATTTCATCCTTACTAGACCCAAGAATAGAAGACATGCAGACCGATAAGTCCCAGCTGAGCCTGTACGCGAGCCGGGGGGACGCGATGAACTACAGCATATATGTCCACGAGGAATTCACAAAGCACTTGAAGCAGAACGCTGAAGCGGTCAAAGCAGGCCTCGAGAGCCTGAAGAATAATACGGGCGGAGGGGGACCAGGTGATGGTGGTCCCGATGGTGGAAATGGCGGAGGAGGCGGTGGCAATGGGACAGGCGGTGAGCCTAAAGACCCGATGGCAGAAATAAAGGCCTCAATGAAGGCTCTCCAGTTGAAATACAAATCGCTTAAGGACACAGAACTGAATTGCTTTGAGTCCGAGAAGCATGCGAACCTAGTGCTCGATTATTATGATGCTGCGCTGGATAACTATGAGATGAGGGCTCAAAACCTGAGCGACAGGGGAATAGATGCGGGCAATATCCAGGACCTTGTGAATGATGCGCGCGCCAAGATAATAACTCCCATGCGAAAGGGAATCGATTCGGCAGATAATTCGTCGCAGTATAGGATAATACTAGACCAGTACTGCCTTTATGATGGCTGCGCGAATGGCGCAAATTACCATATGGCTGCAAAATTCGAGGCAATGAGGATGTCTGTCCTGCTTAAGGCGATGGAAACACAGGCTAACGCAGCAGGCCTCAGCAATGATGTCAATGCTGTGCAGGCAAAAATAGATTCTGCAAAAATCAAAATCAACTCCTGGGGGAATAAGGATCCCTCTCCAGACGATATGAAAGCGGTCTGGGGTGACTTGAGGTCAGCCTCTAAGGGGAATCATGATTTGTTCATTGCGCTGAACGGCAGTGCAAGTGAGGATTAAAAGTGGTGGCATTTATGGTGTTCAATATTGATAAAAATCAAATGATTATTATTGCCCTGCTATTGGTTGGGTTAATAATTGTGGTTTATGTTGCGCTCCAGCAGGGGCGACAAGATCAGATGCAGAATGGAAATATCACCGCTGGAAATCTAACCGGGAATGGAAGCGTTATCATTGGTAATCAAACCGAAAATGCTACCACTTGGAACCAAACTGGGAATGCCACCGCTGCAAACCAGACTGGGAGCACAAATGCGACCACTTGGAACCAAACAGGTAATGGGAATGGCAATACGGATTTTACTATAATACCGATTCCCTGCAGCGACAGGAATTGTTCCGCCTGCACAAATCAGACGAAGTGTGCCCTGTTACAATCGTGCCAATGGGACTCCGCGCTGAGCACATGCACACAAAAATGCTCAAACTCCAGCTGCAGCGTATGCGCAAATGGGACGGAATGTACAATGTGGGCATCATGCCAGTGGAACTTCCCTATTAATACATGCACGCAAAAATGCTCAAACTCAAGCTGCTGGGCATGCACAAACGAAACGGAGTGCGCGGCATGGTCATCATGCCTGTGGGATTCAGAGCAATTGTCCTGCAACATAAAGCCGCCGCCGTTTGTGAATATGTCCGGCCTCGTAGAATCCGATTTCATGGTTTTTGATGACTCACTGCCGGACCTCTTGACGGACCAGGAGCTGCTTGAGCTGCCGCCCCCGCCTGAAGAAGGCGCCAAATAAGCGAATCAAGAAAATTTTCTTTTAGTATAGGTCTTTTATAAAAGAGCAGACGAGTTTGCTTTTCTAGTATAGGTCGCTCATTCGCAAAAGCGAATGGCGCAGTTGTCGCCCATGGCGACAATTTGTAGGCTTCGCCTACAACTCTTTTTGCCATTGAGCAAAAAGTTTGCTTTTCTTTTTCAAAAGAAAGAAGTACTTGGGCTCAGAAGTTACTCCGGCATTCATTGCTGCGGGCTTGCGCCCGTGCTCATTTGGGGTGGTCTCGTCATCGCCTAGTATATAGGAGACTCCTAAGTATAAAAACGTTATCACTGTGCATTACGGGATAAAAGGAAAATAAGGAAGAAAGATTTGCCTATTTTTTACTTGCCGAAGGGACAATCGTTCCCGGAGATCACTGGAAGGGTTGTGACACCCTGCGTATCCAATGTGCTTGTAACGCCCGTACCCCCATCAAGAAGTTTTATTGCATCGTCCTTCACGAGCTGCCTCGCAAGATTCGCATATGCTTCAGCAGGCGTGTAGCACGTTTTGAAGGAATTCCAGCATTTGCCCTCGACAAGAGGTGCAACGAGTGTATTGCAGATCTGCTGAAAGTGGAATTTTGTCGATCCGGCAACCGGATACGCGAAGTCTAAACTCATGCTGTTGCATTCATCCTGTGCGGCTTTGCCCTTCTCCTCGCACCAAAGCGTGCTTCTTGTGCACGTGTTGTAATCCTGTGTGCACTGGTAGCTCAGGTCAAGCACCCAGACCGGCACGAACTGATTAATGTGGTCATGGAGCGCAGTGCAGCCCGTGCCCACGCTGTTCTTGCACGCCGTACATTTAGCCTCATCATGTAGTGGGTTGCCTACAATGCAATAGGATTCCTCAAGGCATGACGCGCCTCCGCTGAATATGCAGCTCACCATCCAGACCGTATCAGACTCGGTGGGCTCCGGGAAGTCCTCCGCAACGCAGCTTGAGAACACATCAATGCGCCCGTCGTCAACAAGATTGTTGAGGTTGTCAACTATGCTTGGATTTATCTTGGACGAGCAGGCGGGTTCGCGCTCAAGCTCCATCACCTTTATCTTGCCTCCGAATGGGTCTGCAAAATAGGCGCAGCCGGAGAAGTATGTCTTCTCTATTGAGATGTTGCTGCCGTAAATGAATGGGTCGCCCCTGTCAACCAAAAGGAGCGGCTCGTTGAGCGTGTCTATGCAGTTATTTATCGTGTTCTTGCACCAGTTGCTCTCATATACCATAATGACATCATCGCATACGGAGCTGAGTTTTTGCTCGCTGGTGAAATCTATTAAGGCTTTGCAGTATGTGGATGCATCCTGCCTTACGTAACTGCACCAGTCGTTTGTGTACTTCTTGTTCATGCAGCTTTCATAGTCGCCTGCGCATCCTTTTGCGAACTCGGGCTGCCAGTCAAGGTTGCACCTGTTGGTATAGATCGTGCTTATAGCGTCGCAGATGGTTACTCCACCTTTTTTGCACTTATCACACGAAGCCTTGCTGGCCGCATCGTCCTTCTGGCAGTAGGAGAAACTGCTGCACTTTGAAAATGTATAGAGCTTGCACCAGGTGACACCCGAGACCGTACCGCTGTCGAGGACCTTCGGGCATTGCGAGCTTATGCAGCTCACAAAGCTCTGTCCCTGCGATGTCCCGACCTGCAGTACAACCTGCCTCTTGAGCGCGGTGAACCCTGCAGCCAGGTCGGGATTGGCCTTCGCATAGCCGCTGAAATCAAAGGGCGCTGAAACGTTATTGTGGATTTGCTCGCCAAGCGACTGCCGAGCTTCTGGAGGATATGCCATTGTGTTTATGCACGTGGTTATTGAAGTAATGTTCATCACGCGGCAGCCTCCTGAGCACGAATCCTCGGCGCATTTCCTGTCCTTATCATCCACCACACCATCATTGTTGAAATCATAGCGGCGGTCGTATGGCTTTTTGCTCGCAACATATAAGTCAAACACGTTGAGGTCAAGCGCATCAAGTATGAGGTCGCCGTTCAAGTCATACACTGCGCCGTCAGTCGCGCACTTGGACTGGCAGTCAAGGCAGATGTCCGGAGGCGATGTGAAGAATGGCAATATCCTGTCAGGGCATAGTGGGCATTTCTTCTTGTTGTCAAACTGATTCTGGTCGTAGGGCTCATCTGGCCAGTTCGGGTCGGTAAGCTTTCTGCAATAAAATACGTCCATGCTGTTTAGCAGGTTTCCGCTAACACCAATGCCTGGAAGGTTTGGCAGATTGAGATTTCCCGTCGAGCCGCCTATTGGCAAATTCACTGGATTGAAAGAAGGTATGTTGTCTGGAACAGTAACCATTTGGAAGCAGCCGGCAATGCCGCATGAAATCGAATTGGTGAAAATGTCACCGGGTGAAAATGCGCAAATATCGAAAGGCCCTGATTTGGTGCACGTCTTCCCCGTCTGCTTAACGGTCTTTTTCACACACTCGTACCCATCCGGCGGCTTAACAACATAGCCTGGATCAGTACTGTCAAAACACTTCCCGGTTTGCGGGTTGCGGATGTGGCCGTTGGGGCAGTCATCGTCTTGAATATAGCCGGAAGGCGCATTGCCCTTCGGCATGCACTTGTAAACGCCGGAACCGCCAAAAGCCTGCACGCACATGCTCTCATCGCAGGGGATCGGGTTCTCTTCATCAATGACCAGGTTGCAGTATCCGCCAACTGTGGATGCATCGCACTTAATTGTGCACTGCTCACCGCTGGGACAGGTGCCGTCAGCATTGCAGCATTTGCTAATGCAGTTATCGCAGGGCACCTTGTTTTCGGAGCACTTCAGTGATTCTGAGCACGAGCCGTCAGCCTTGCAGCAGCCGCTTGCGCATTTATCGCATTCGTATCCGTCAGTGCATTTGCCTTTTTGCATGCAGGTATAGGAGCCCTCGACGTTTGCGCACATTTGGCTCGCACATGATGCGCACTTGCCTGACTTGTCGCATATTGAGCAGGATTGGCCCTCCTCCTGCTGTGAGCATGCCCTGCCAGTGCAGTCGGGGCAGGAACCGTCAACAGTGGAGATGCATTTGCATTTGAGCGTTTTGTCTGGGTTGAGCACATAGCCTTCGGGACAGTCGCCCTGGGGCGAGCAGGTGTTTTTCTTTAACCCTGTGTTATACACGCAGATGCTCTTGTCCTGGCACGCCGCGCAGTTGCCTGATGCGTCGCATATCTTGCACGTTTCGCCCTTGGTTGAGCATTCCTTCAATGCGCATGAGGTTGTTGATTCACAGCGGCCGTTTGCATTGCACGCAAACCCGGTGCAGCACGAATTAACGTCCGCGGGATTGCAGAGCATGTTTGCCTCGCACGGGATGCAGCCGCCGGTTGCGTTGCAAGAGTAGCCGGGGCAGCAGGGGTTCTGCTCGTTACAAACGGGCGGCGTGACGCACACGTCCTGCGTGCTTATGCAGCTGCTAAGGTCATTGATGTTGCAGCATTGCCCTCTCGAGTTGAGCACGAATCCCTTGCCGCATTTTCCTGAATCGCAATAGGAGACTGGATTGCCGAAGCCGTCCTTGACGCAGCAGCCGCAGGCGCTCGATTCGCACTTGAACGCCTCTGTAGGGCACGTTCCCTGTAAGCCGTTGAGGTACTGTATGAGCCAAAGTATGAATAATATTAGTAGGAAGAGCACTAGCAACAGGCCGAGTGTCCTCATATCTGCGCCTTCTTCACGGTCATGTGACATTTCATCCACCTATGTTCTGGAAATTGAATTGCGAGGGATTGTACCATCCCGTATCAAACTGATTCAACGGCTGTGATTTAACGCCGCTTTCGCTAATGTAAACAACCTGCGGCTGCGTAAAGCATAAGTTTCCAATTAGAGGTATGCCCTGGTCTTTGCAAGATTTGGCTTTCTTCTCGCAATAATCCGAGGGGAACTGCAATGCGCTTGTTACGAGAGATTCATATGTGGAAACTGCAGAAGTGCCTTTGTAGGTCTTGCCGCCGCAAATGAACGTGTATGTGTAAGTATCTCCCGATTTTGAGTAGGTGACGCTTTCGCAGCACTTGTCGAGGGCCGATGCGCCGCCAATGCCGCCAATTTGGAAGCCAAATGCATTGTATGCGTAGCCAGAATAGCACTTTGTTGTATCAACCGCGTGTATGCCGGATGGAATGCCATCAGATGGAACAATATAGGTGCAGCAGGAATTGGGGTCGCTTGTGCACTTGAATGTGCCACCGGAGCATTCGGGAAGATATTCAGTTACTTTTGCCCCTCCAGGGCCCATCGTTATTTCAGCAGAGGGCGGGGTACACCCGTACCCATTGCACAAGAACATGTTCTCTGGACAAACAAGCATTGTCTGGCTGCCTGATTCACAGCAGTTACACCCGCCCACTCCCTGGCACGGGTGGCCGCCTTTGCCGCACACGCACTTGCCTGTAATCGCATCACAGCAGCCCGTTGGGCAGGTCGCCTTGTCACATTCCACCTGTCCCGTTTCGCAGTTGCCCTGCGGCTTGCACACAAACCCGCTTGTGGATTTTGCGCAAATGGAAGCA
>CAILAH010000016.1 GCA_903832205.1 uncultured Microcaldota archaeon
GCTCCTCAAGCCCGTCCTTAAGCGACTTGCGCAGCAGGAAATCGCCGGTGCTGCTGTAGAGCGCATCCAGCTTCTTCAGGTTGTCCTCGAGCTTCAGCGCAATCTTGTCTGCAGTCTCCTTCTTCCTCTGGCTGTCAATCAAAAATCCCGTTATCTGGCCTAATCCCCTGCTGACAACAGTGAGCAGGCCCTTCTCCTTTGCAGTGCCGGTGAGCTTTGCCTCTTCCTCTATTAGCCTCTCCGCCTCCCTCATTTCCTTCGGCCCCATCTTCCTATGGGTCTCCACTGCCATGATGAAAACCTCTCATCCAAACAATTTAAACATAACTAATCTAACCTATTCCATGCAACTTGCAGATTTGGAATACTTCTATGTTGGCAAGGAAATGAACGGCAGGTTCAAGGGCTCAAGAATAGGCAAGATATACCAGGTCACTAAAAAGCTGTTCAAGTTCCAGGTGTCAAATGAGGACGGGAAGTTCACAATCCTAATCCAGCTTCCGGATTATATCACGTTCACAAAAAGGGATGTGCCCGCGCCCGAGCAGCCGTCGAATTTCATAATGGCGCTCAGGAAACGATTAACGAACGGCATGATAGAGGGCATCGAGCAGCCCAGGTTCGAGCGCATCATCATAATCAACATAAGGGCGCAGGGCAGGCCCTACAAGCTCGTATTCGAGCTGTTCTCAAACGGCAACATACTGCTGTGCGACCCGGACAAGGGCGATACAATCGACGTGCTCTACAGGAAGGAGAGCTGGAGGGACAGGGAACTGAGGAAGGGCGAGAAGTACAGGCTGCCGCCCTCAAAGCTGTCGCCGTTCACGGCGGAGCTGAAGCACATCTCCCTCAACGGCAAGAGGACGCTCATGTCGGGCATACTCTCGCAAATATCGGTGGCGCCCAAATACCTGGAGGAGGCATTCCTGCGCGCGGGCATTGACCCGAAAATCGTACAGGAGCCGCACCCCGAGGAGAAGGAGCGCCTCTTTTACATGATAAAGGGCGTGTGCGCAGAGGGCAACTATTACTCCTACAGCAAGGACGGGAAAATTGTGGATTATGCGGTAGCCCACCTCACCAAGTATGAAGGCCAGGGCTATGAGAAGAAGGAGTACGATTCGGTTCTCGAGATGATTGATGCGGTCTACGTGCCTTTACTTGCCGATGCGGAGGAAGAGAAGGGAAGGATGGTGAAGCGCGAAGATGAGCGTGCGCACCAGGCGTTTGCGGTCAATAAGATGAAGGAAAGGCAACTGGAGCTCGGCTCGGAGGAGCACGCATCCCGCGCATCTGCCGCCCATCTCTACAAGAACTATCAGAAAATCGAGCAGCTCATACAGCTTGCGCGCAGCATGCGCAAGCAGGGAAAGGGCGAGCAGGAGATAAGCAAGGCCATCTCCCACATCGAGAGGGACGCATACTATAAGAACGGGATGATAGTGCTCAGGATAAAAGTTTGACCCACTATATTTATGGTGTAATCGCCATGGCAAAATACTATATCACAACCGCAATCCCCTACGTGAATGCGGCGCCGCACCTGGGGCACGCGCTCGAGTTCATACAGACAGATGCGCTCGCCCGCTACCACAGGATCCGCGGTGATGACGTCTATCTTGTTACCGGCGCAGATGAGAACAGCCTGAAGAATGTGCAGGCCGCCGAGGCCAAGGGCACAACGCCTGCGAAATTGTGCGAGGAGAATGCAGAGCTCTACAGGAAAATGGCGGACAGGGTGGGCCTCTCCTATGACATATTCGTGAGGACTTCCATGAGCCCGGAGCATAAAAAAGGTGTGCAGAAGGTGTGGGAGCTCTGCAACAAATCGGGTGACATTTACAAGAAGAATTACAGGGGCCTCTACTGCGTGGGGTGTGAGGCGTTCTATGAGGAGCAGGAATTGGAGAACAACTGCTGCCCGGAGCACAAGAAGCCCCTTGAAGTCGTGGAGGAGGAGAACTACTTTTTCAGATTGTCAAAATACCAGAAGCAGCTCGAGGAAATGATTGAGAGCGGCAAGCTCAAGGTGGTCCCAGAATCAAGGATGAATGAGATGCTCCATTTCATACGCGGGGGCCTTCATGATTTCAGCATCTCGCGCTCCATGAGGAGGGCGCGCGGGTGGGGGATTCCCGTTCCGCACGACCCCAACCAAATAATGTACGTGTGGTTTGATGCCCTGGGCACCTATATCACGGGCATTGGCTACGGCTCCGACGAGGAGAAGTTCTCCAGGTACTGGCCCGCAGATGTTCACGTAATCGGGAAAGGGATTCTCAGGTTCCATGCAATCTACTGGCCCGTGATGCTATTATCAGCGGGGCTCAAGACGCCGCAGGACATAATGGTGCATGGCTACATCACCGTTGAGGGGCAGAAGATGAGCAAATCAATCGGGAACGTTGTTGACCCGTTCGACGTGATCGACAGGTTCGGTGTTGATGCGTTCCGCTACTGCCTGCTTAGTGAGGTTTCCACGTTCGAGGACGGCGATTTCTCCGAGAAGGTGCTTGTGGAGAAGAACAACAACGAGCTTGCTGCAAACTCCGGGAACTTGGTTAACAGGACGATTGTTTTTGTCAAGAATAATTTTGATGGGAAAGTGCCCGGCGGCCAGCTCATCGAAAAAGATGAGGCGTTCATCTCACTGCAAAAGGAGAAGATTGAAAGGATAACCGGGCAGCTGGACCAGATGAAGCTAAAGGAGGCAATCGCATCCATAATGGAGTTCTCGAGCAATGCGAACCGCTATTTCCAGGAAAATGAGCCCTGGAGGGTAATAAAGACCGACAAGCCGAGGGCGGCGACCGCGCTTTACATACTCACAAACCAGGTTAAGGATTTAGCTATCTTGCTTTGGCCTTTCGTTCCGAATGCGAGCGAGGAGATATTCAGGCAGCTCAACTGCAAGATGGGAAGCTGGCAGGACCTTGGCAAGCTGACGCTTGCAACGGGCCACGTTTTGGGCGAGCCAAAGCCCCTTTTCAGGAAAATCGAGGCCAAGGAGATAAGGGCATCAACCGCAAAAGGCGAGGGAAAAACAGGTGCACAGGCGCAAAAGCCCACTGCGCAGGATGGTGCACAGGCAAAAACCGAGGGAAAGCCAGGCACATCGGCAAAAGGTGAAGGCAAAACAGGTGCAACTGCCACACCAAAGCCCGTAGTTCCCCCCCAGCCAACCACATTTGCGGATTTGGACCTGGAGATAGGCGAAATCCTCTCCGTGGAGAAGCATCCCAATGCGGAGAAGCTCTATGTTGAGATGGTTAAGATGGGCGACGGCGAGAGGCAGATTGTCTCGGGGCTGGCTCTCTATTACAAGCCCGAGGAGCTGGTGGGAAAGAAAGTGATAATCGTAAAGAACATCAAGCCGGCCAAGCTTCGCGGCGTCGAGTCTGCCGGGATGCTGCTTGCGGCCATGTCGGGAGAGGAGGTTGAGGCGCTCTCCTGCCCGGAATGCCGTGCCGGCGACAAGGTTGTGGCGGAGGGCACCCACCCAAAGCCGAGGGAGCAGATAACCATAGGCGAGTTCGCCCTGGTCCAGCTCGACATAAGGGGCTATGAGCTCCACGCCAACGGCAATAGGGTGCTTGCGGCGGGGAAGGCCGTAAGGTCGCTCAGGGTTTCAGACGGCAGAGTGGGGTAAAAAGGCTTAGAATTTCCCTGACGTGGGCCCAGAAGCGCGCGTGTTCGACAGATATTTATAACACCTCGGCAATTTTCTCCCCATGAACGTCAGTGCGGACACACATTTAAATAGTTTTATGTAGATGTCTAAGCACTTGGTGATATTATGCCGAAGTATGTTTTAGCAAAGCAACTAGCAGGGAAGAAAATAGTCACGAGCAACGGTGAAGACCTCGGCAGGCTCGTAGATATAAAGGTGGCCGAGACGGGAGGCAGACTACAGACACTCGTTCTGGAAGCAAACTTTGACAGCTTGCTCGCTACAAAGATGCAGAAGGACGACCAGGGCCATACGATATTGCCGTACGACTCAGTCATGGCAGTTTCAGACTACATCGTAGTTGACAGGAAATCCCTGGCTCTCTAAATCTGGTTTTATGATTGCAGGTATCGACGAGGCGGGGCGAGGCTCCGTTCTCGGGCCTCTTTCTATCGCGCTTGTGTGCGGTGAAGAGGAGGATTTTTTATCTCTTGAGCTTGCAGATTCAAAGCTGCTCACGCGTAAGGAGAGGGAATCGCTTTTTCCAGAGATACGCAAGAAGTTCTACTCCTCATTCGTGCTCATCACCGCAAAGGAGCTCAACGAGCTCATGAAACGCTTCTCGCTTAATGAGATTGAGGCGATGAAGGAGGCATATCTCCTTGATGAGCTGCCCATGGAGCCGCACGAGATTCTCGTGGACTCGCCTGATGTGATTGAACAGAATTTTGCATTGCGCATAAACAGGCATACCAACAAGC
>CAILAH010000017.1 GCA_903832205.1 uncultured Microcaldota archaeon
CTTATCATTATACTTTTGTCCCATTAATGCAAGATTCTTGTTTTCCTTCTCGAAATTATTACTCAATTTAGCGAATTCTACTAAATCTTTTTCGCTTGGAACATTATTCTTTTCCGACACTCGTTCATGCCACTTGTTTATTGCATCTAATGCAATAGCACGGTTCTCAAATGCATCCTTAAGCTCAGGGGCTTTTTTGTTCAAACTAACTCCCCGTGACTTTTTAGAGTGCGCCTTAACATTCTGACCGTTTTTATTTAATTTATTTGAAAGATCTTTTACTTCTGCTTTTTTTTGCACTTCTATTTTTGCTTGATTGGCTTCGGTTACTTTTGCAACCTTCATTCCTGTGCCGGCTTTCGCTGAGAGAGTCCTCAAATTCTTAAAAGCATCAGCCTTACTTACCGGTGCAGCTGCAACCTCTTCTTGATTCATAATTAACACCTATCTCTTTGACAAAGATGGAGCGCACTCCGTTTCATAGATAGGTTTGCTTTCTTTATAATCCTTACAATCAGTGGCGTTGCCCTTATCGCATCCAGTTTTCATTTCACCAAGTAGCTTTTTCATTCCGTCACAGGCCTCGGCTTTCTTTTTTGCCTCCTCTTGGTACTTCTTCTGTGCCTCTTCTTTGGCGATTCTTGCTACGTCCTCTTCTTTCTTGACCTCAACAATCTTCTTAGCTACGTCTTCAGTTTCTTTTAATTGGCACGAAATATCACTAGACTTGCACTCGGTATTGGCAGGTGCCTTTGCAATAGTAGTCTGTTTAGGTGCCCTGACGGTGTCGTCTGCGAATGCGGGTGAGGAGAAGCCGATGCCGACTGCGAATGCAGCGTAGACTGTGGCCATTCCGAATGCCTTCAAGAACGCGCGTTTTGCCTTATTAGGAGTAGTGATGTCGTCTTTTCTAATGAGTTTTGCATTTTGTGTTACCGACATTACCCACACCTATATACCATTGCTCATTGATTGTATTTAAATATGACGATTAGCATTTACCATATTGGTGGAGCCTTTATAAATCAGACGTCGAACAGAACGCGTAGGGTAGTTGGGCCTGTTTTTGACTTCGAGAGCAGGAATTCGTGGAAGGTGACTGCCTTCACCTGGAGACGAGCCTTGCCGTCGGATAGGGAGAGCTCTACGACGGCCTTATGGGCCTTCTCATCCAGGGAAACTACCTTCAGAGAGATGCCAATTTTCGACTGTGAATCCATCTCGGCAAGCACGCGGGTAAAGACGTTGATTACCAGGTCCTGGGTATCGATTCCGGACTCGGAAAACTTGACCTTTACGGGATTAGACGAAACTGAAGATGTTGAAGAAATAGAGTGAAAAAGGCCCTCAGCGACAGACTCGACAGCTTCGGGAAAGGAGTGTCCGCTCCCTTCTATCAGCAGGTCGCTCCTGTGCTCAAGGTACCTGTAAGAAGGCATAGGAGTAATTGGAGGGATAATAAATAAAACCCTCAGCCAAAGAGATTAGCCAAGCCTGCTGCTGCCTCTTCTTCCTTCTTCTCCTCGGACTTCTCGTCCTTCTTCTCTTCCTTTGCTGCGGCTGCTGGTGCTGCTGCAACTGGTGCGGCTGCTGCCATGGCGGCATTCTTGAGTGCCTCCTCGATGTTCACGCCGTCAAGTGCGGAAACGAGCGCCTCAATCTTCGCGCCGTTGGCCTCAATGCCAGCTGCCTTAAGAACGCTTGCGACGTTCTCCTTGGTTATATCCTTCTTTGCGCTGTGTAATAGAAGCGCTGCGTATACATATTCCATCTATCTCAACCTCCAATTTTAGACTCGAGGGCTTTGGCATGTGCCGCCGCCTTCGCCAATATCAGGTCCAGAACCTCCTTCTCGGGGAACGAGCTCTCAACCGCCAGGGCGCGCGCATTCCTGTGCGCCTTGGTTATGAGGAGCTTCATATTGCCCTTCGTCGGATAGGCCACCTCCACGGAGAGCGCTCTTGCATCTACGAACGCTTTCACGAGCCTGTCGAGGTACGCCTTCTCGTCCACGTCAAGCACATCAGACGCGTAGAGCATGCCTGCGCGGAGCGCATAGGTCATCTCAACGCCAATGTCGAACGGCTTTATGTCGAGTTTCTGGAGTATTTTCGCAACACCATCTTTGATCGGCTCCCCTTTCTTCACGATGGTCTTGTCCTTTGATATGTGAATCTTGCCGCCCGTGATTTTCACGTCAAGGCCGGCCTGCTTGAACTCTGAGAGAATGGGTCCCGCGGGGAACTGCGTCTCGCCTGCAGGGATTACGAGATCCATGGGCGAAATCTGCCCCGACTTGGCATATGCCAGGCCCCTGCTCCTCTTGAGCTCCCTGAACAGCTTGAACGGGTCCGTGTTGGAGAGAATCACTCCGTATGGGCCCTTCTGCTCCGTGAGTATATGTTCGAGCTTAGCCTTCTTGAGCGCCCTGTCAAGCACTGTGCCCTTGGCCATCCTGAACTCGGCCTGGCCGCGCAGCTTTGACTTTGCCCTCTGCAAATAGCGTGCGGGCAGGTTGGTGAGGCTGAACAATGCAACCACGGAATACTTGGAAATCTCCTTTGCCAGCTTCTCTACCTGCTGCTCCTTCTCGAGCCTTGCAGCGCTCTTCTTTGTTTGTGATAGTTTCTTCCTTGGCATGAGATCACCCTATCTTCTTCGGAGAGCCCATCGTAAGCTTTAGGCAGACATTCTTGATGCCCGATTCCGAAACCTTGCCCCTCACCACATCCAATACGACGGATATGTTTTCCAATAAGTCTTCCTGGGACATATTCTCCGTCCCGACCGCCACGTTAATCACGGGCATGTATTTGCCCCTTGAGCGTAATATGACGGTCCTGCGCGCCTTGTTGATAATATCCTCGAACTTGCCGACGAACGGCTTGGGCATCTTGCCCCTTGCGCCGAGCACCGCACCCAGGGACTTACCTATGTTGGCCATGAGCTTTGGCTCTGCGAGGAATGTGTACTCATTTGCGAGCTTCTTGAGCTCGAGCTTGCTCTTTGCGTATTTCTCGATTGAGTCGCTTCCGAGGATGAGGTCTGCACCCGCCTTCTTGGCTTCCGTGCCGCCCTGGCCGTCTGCGAACACCGCAACCTTTATGGGCTTGCCCCTGCCTTTGGGTAGTGGAACCTCAAGGTTCAGCCTGTTTTCTGGCTTGTTAAAATCAATGCCCCTAAAATTAATGCTCAGGTCAACGGTCTGGGGGAATTTCCTCGAGCCCTTTCCCTTGAGCACTTCATCCAATGCCGCTTTTAGTGATTTGTTGTCGATCATGTAATTATCCTCCCGCCTCAGGCGGTAATGACGGATGTGTTCATTAAAAGGGGCAAATTATATAAACCTTGTTGGGTTTCTGCGTGAGAGAACCGACGCAAGGGCGGGCATTCGGGGGAAGGGGCGGGAAAGGGAGGTATAAGCGCTTCTGGTTTTTATACCTTGGTTTCTAATTATCAACACCATGGGCATTCAGGAGAAGATAAGGGAGATAGAGGATGAGATAAGGGGCACCCAGCACAACAAGGCCACTGAGCACCATATCGGGCTGTTGAAGGCGAAGATTGCAAAATTGAAGGCGCAGGCCATTTCATCGAAGAAGGGTGGAGGCGGCGGAGGAGGCGGGTTCGACGTCAAGAGGGGCGGGGATGCAAGGGTCGCGCTCATCGGCTATCCGTCCACGGGTAAATCAACTTTACTGGGAAAAGTCACAAAGGCAAAATCAAAGACGGCTGCCTATGCATTTACCACGCTTGATGTGGTTCCTGGCCTGATTGAGTACAAGGGTGCAAAAATCCAGCTGCTTGACTTGCCTGGTATTTTAAGGGGCGCATCAAAAGGAAGCGGAAGGGGCAAGGAAGTGCTTGCGGTTGCGAGGAGTGCGGACCTGGTTGTGATATTTGTTGACGTTTTCAACCCCGAGTTTAACGGGCTTATTGAGGAATTGAGCGATGTGGGCGTAAGGCTGGATATGAAGGCGCCGGATATAATGATTAAGAAAAGGGAGATGGGCGGGATCAGCGTAAACAGGACCGTGCCCACACCGCACCTTGATGATAAGATGATTGTGGACATACTGGGCGTTTACGGGATACACAGTGCGGACGTAATCATAAGGCAAAATGTCACCACCGATGATTTTATCGACGTGATTGTGGGAAACAGGGTGTATTCAAAATCATTGAGGGTCGTCAACAAGACGGATTTGGTGAATGCGAAATACCTGGAAGCGCTCAGGCACAACAACGGCGAGTTCCTTGCCATGGCCGCTGAATCGGGAAAAGGGGTTGAGGAGTTCAAGGAGAAATTGTTCCAGAAGCTGGACCTCATCAGGGTTTACACACAGTCCAGGTTTGAGGGAGCGAATTTCGATGAGCCGCTTGTGATTAAGAGCGGGTCCACCATAGAAGATGTGTGCATCTCAATCCACAGGGACTTGAGGAAGAATTTCAAGTATGCGATCGTTACTGGGCCGAGCGCAAAGTTCAGGAGCCAGCGGGTCGGGCTCAGCCACGTGTTGATGGACAAGGATGTAATACAGATTTTTGCAAGATAGAGGCATGTAAGCATGGACGTGTTTGAGCAGTTTGGCGAGTGGGTATCGCATGATATTCTTAGGCTTGCGCCCGCAGAGCACCTTGGAGAGGCGGTAAGCTTTTTTGCAGGAGACATCGTAAAGGTTACCCTGCTGCTCGCAGTGATGGTTTTCATTGTGGCAATCATAAGGACGTATGTAACCCCGAAGAGAATCAAAAAAATGCTGGGAGGGAGCAAGGAAGGCATTGGAAATGTCCTTGCGGCATTGCTCGGTGTGCCAACGCCGTTCTGCTCCTGTTCCGCAGTCCCATTATTCATCGGGCTCGTTGAGTCCGGCGTTCCGCTGGGAGTCACATTCTCATTTCTCATAGCATCGCCAATGGTGAACGAGGTTGCAATTGCAATGCTGCTTGGGCTTGTTGGATGGCAGGTCACGCTAATCTACATATTAAGCGGGCTTACCATTGCTATTGTTGCGGGCATTGTGATAGGCCGCCTGGGGCTTGAGAAAGAGGTTGAGGATTTTGCGTACAGGATGCACGTGACCAACAGGCGCACAAAGAAAAACATGAAAGCAAAAGACAGGATTAAATTCGCAATGCAGGAGACCAGGGAAATTGTGAGCAAGGTGTTCCCGTACATTGCGGCAGGAATCGCCCTGGGGGCATTCATTCACGGTTATGTGCCGGTCGGTTTCCTATCGGATATTGCCGGCAAGGATAATGCGCTTGCAGTTCCAATTGCAGTTCTTATTGGAATACCGCTCTATTCAAATGCCGCGGGCGTTATACCCATAGTGCAGGCCCTCATGTCCAAAGGAATGGCGCTGGGGACCGCGCTGGCATTCATGATGAGCGTCACCGCGCTGTCGCTCCCGGAAATGATAATACTTAGAAAAGTACTGAAGCCAAAACTGATTTTCATATTCGCGGCAATATTATTCCTGTGCATAACCGCAACCGGGCTTCTCTTTAATTTCATACTTTCGGGTGTTTGAGCTCTTTACATCAAGTTATTTCTTTGCAAACGTCAGGTAGCCGGTGTGCACCATGCCAAAGTTGTCTGGCCTGCATCCGAAATCCCTTATTGTGTAGTGCGTTACGTTCGAGGTTATGGTGAACACCTGCCTGAAGAGCTTTGAGCACTCAAGCGAGAACTCCTTTGCCTGCTCGATGTTGGGGCAGTAGCTCACGAGCCAGCCGCCATTCTTAATGCGCGGATGCATTTGCGGGATGAGCAGATTGGAGCCCTTGAAATCTAGGAATATTAAATCAAGGTTATCCTGGTCAAGCGCGGACATCTCCTCGTTCTTGAGAGTGACGTTCTCAAGCTTGAGACGCTGTACGTTTGCAAGCGCAACCTTGTAATGCTCCTCGCGGTTCTCATAGGAATAGACGTGCTTCGCGATGCGCGCGAGCTGGACGGTCATGAATCCAGTGCCGGCACCTGCCTCCGCAACAATAGAATCCTTGCCAATGCCGGTATAGGCAACCACTGCGCCAAAATCCTTGGGCAGGACAACCGCGGCACCGCGGCTCAATTTCATAAGGTCTTCAGGTATTTCATTAAAGAACTCTGGCATTCGTAGCCACCTCCTAGGGGCAGATTCCTCCCCTAGAACCCCTGATAGTTTTTTGCCAAGGCAAAAAACACAGGGCATTAATATTATCCCTTTACCACTCCGTGGGGGATCATGCGCGTTACCGCTTTTGCGAGCTTTGCGCCCACCACGGAATCTATCACGTCATCAATATCCTTGTATGCGCCAGGCGCCTCCTCGGAAATCACTTCGCTTTCTGCGGAGCGTATGTAAATGCCCTTCTGATTAAGCAGGTCCTTTACCATTGAGACCGGGTATGTGCGAATTGCCTCGTGCCTGCTCATGACCCTCCCTGCACCGTGGCACACTGAATGGAATGATTCTGCTGAGTCTGCAGTGCCCACGAGCACGTAGGATGCGGTGCCCATGCTTCCCGGGATCATCACCGGCTGGCCCACATCACGGTATGATGCGGGGACTTCCGGGCGGCCTGCTGGCATTGAGCGTGTCGCGCCTTTCCTGTGCACCCACACGAATCCCTTCTGGCCGTTTTCAAGAACGTGCTCCTCGCGCTTGCCGATGTTGTGGCACACGTCGTAAAGAACATCCATCCCCAAATCCTCAGGGTCCTGCTTAAGTATGATGCCAACTGATTCGCGCACCCAGTGCGTGAGCAGCTGCCTGTTGACGAATGCGAAGTTCACCGCGCAGTTCATTGCCTTAATGTAATCGCTGCCTTCGGTTGAATCCACGTGCGCGTAAACGAGCTCGCGGTCGGCCAAGGTGATGTTGTGCTTGTTCACGTATGAATTGAATGTGCGTATGTAATCCGAAGCGACCTGGTGCCCGAGCCCGCGCGAGCCGGTGTGTATCATGATAACGAACTGGCCGGGAAAGAGGCCGAACTTCTTCGCAACCTCCTCATCAAGCACCTGGTTGACTTCCTGCAATTCAATGAAATGGTTTCCCGAGCCGATGGTGCCGAGCTGCGGCTTGCCCCGCGAAATCGCCATGTCGCTGACCTTTGACGGGTCCGCATCCTTCATGCGGCCGTTCTCCTCAATGTAATGCAGATCGCGGTCCCAGCCGTACCCCTCGCGCACCGCCCACTCAACGCCCTCAGTAAGCACCTTCTTCAGAGTTGTTGGGTCGAGACGAACTTTTCCTTTTGAGCCAACGCCCGAAGGGCAGTTCTCATAAATCGAGTTGATGAGAGGATGCAGATGTTGCACCACATCCTTGTACATGAGATTAGTCTTGAGCAGGCGGACGCCGCAATTTATGTCATAGCCAATCCCTCCGGGCGAGATGATGCCCTCCTCATCGCGGAATGCGGCAACACCGCCGATTGGGAACCCGTAGCCCTCGTGGCCGTCGGGCATAACATATGCGGAGCGCACGATGCCCGGAAGGGACGCGACGTTGCAAATCTGCCTGAGCGTCCTGTCACCCTTCATCTTGTCGAGCATTTTCTCGGATGCAAACACCTGAGCAGGCACATTCATATTGCCCGTCTGCGGAATCTGCCAAACATAATTGCTGATTTTGTTGAACGTTATTGTGGGTGTTTCTTCCTCTGTCATTGGAGTTCCTTTTGGGTATAAAGGTATATTAAGATGGCGGTTTAATGCTATTTTATGGCCTATCTCGAGCTTGCGGTGTGGCTTTTTGCGGCAACCGCAATTATGATGGTGCTTGCCCTTTACACGGCACTGCACAAAAAGGGATGGCTGGCAATTGTGGACGTGTTCATGCCGGAGATGAGAGGGCTCACGCCAAGCTCTGAGGTCGCTGCAATCATCGTCCACCCTCTATTCTGGATTACATGCGTTGGAATCGTAACATTCTTCACAATCTCGCTCATGTTTACAATAGACCTGACAAAGGTGGGCTATGAATGGCTCGCGTTCTCTTTTTCACTGGTCATATTCTTCGCATTGTTCGACCCCATGGTGATATGGTTCAGCGAGGGAAAGTACAGGGAGCCGCTGAGGTTCGTGTTCGGCGCATTAAGCTACGGGATGTTGTGCGCGTTGGTTGCATTCTTCTTCAACTCCATGGCCAGCCTCTTGCTTAACGAGGAATTCGGCCCCAAGATGGGCGTGCTCATGCTGATAGCCGCAGCACCGGTGATTGAGGAAGTGCTCAAGATGTTCGGAGTGATTCTCCTTTCAGGGCACAAGAACTTCAGGGGACCGCTTGATGGGATACTTATCGGGTTTTCAGTAGGTGCAGGGTTCGCAATGGTGGAGAACATATTCTACATATCAACAAAGATACCGGAGAACTCGATTGAGCTGCTCCTGTTCCGCGCGTTATATAATACACTGGCGCACGGCGCGTTCACCGCAATAGGAGGCGCGGTGCTCGGCAAGATAAAGCAGGATTTCAAGAAGCCGAACCTGCTGCTGCTTACGGTCCCGGTGCTGGTTGCCGCGCTCACGCATACCGCATTCAATGTATTGGCAATCGTGGATATAGTGGGAGTCAATTCGCTCGTGCTCAGTTACTACATATTCAGCCCCGCAATGGTTGTGGCACTGCTCATCATCGTTGCAATACTCATTTTCTACAACTGGAGTGACAGGAAAAAGAGGATGAACAAGGAGCTTGCGGAGCTGGGCGTGGATGCGAATTTTGACAAGGAATTTGCAAAGCTGAAGAAGAAGGCGAACAAATAATTAAGAGAATAAAAAACTGAAAATAAAAAGAAGAATTTTTGGCTTAGTCCATGTCGCCCATTCCACCCATGCCGCCCATTCCGCCTGGGCCGCCGGGTGGCATCTGGGGCCTGCCCCTGCTCGCGATGACGTCGTCAATGCGTAGAATCATCTCTGCCGCTTCGGACGCGCTCACGATTGCCTGCCTCTTCACCTTCACGGGCTCAATGACGCCAATCTTAGCCATGTCGCCAATCTTGCCCGCGTGCACATCAACGCCAAAGGTCTTCAGGCCCTCGTTGTGCTTTGCGCGCAGTGAAACGAGCGTGTCGATTGCATCCATGCCCGCGCTTTCCGCAAGCGTCTTTGGGACGACTTCGAGCGCCTTTGCGAACGCATCAACTGCGAGCTGCTCACGGCCACCTATCTCGCGCGCATATGCGCGGAGCTTCTCCGCAAGCTCGATTTCTGCGCTGCCGCCGCCCGTGACATACATGCCTTCCTCGATGACACTGGATACGGAGCCGAGCGCATCCTTGCATGCGCGCTCAACCTCGTTCACCACGTGCTCGCTGCCGCCGCGTATGAAAAGCGTAACGCTCTTTGGGTTCTTGCATTCCTTCACGAACACCATCGCCTCGCCCGCAATCTTCTTCTCCTCAACAACGCCCGCAAACCCTATGTCATCCTTGGTGGCGTCATCCAGCGAGCTGATGAGCTTTGCGCCCGTTGCGCGCGCGAGCTTTTCCATGTCGCTCTTCTTCACGCGCCTCACCGCGGCGATTCCCTTCTTTGCGAGGAAGTGCTGTGCGAGGTCATCAATGCCCTTCTGGCAGAACAGGACGTTCGCGCCCGTTGCCGCAATCTTGTCAACCATTGACTTGAGTATGTCCTCCTCCTGCCTCAGGAATGCGGTCAGCTGCTCGGGTGCGGTAATCTCAATCTTCGTGTCGGTCTCTGGCTTTTCAATTTCGAATGCCGTGTCAACGAGAGCGACTTTTGCGTTCTTTATCTCCTTGGGCATTCCGGTGTGCACGATTTCCTTGTCCACAATGATGCCGCGTATGAGGGAGGTGTCATCCGTGCTGCCGCCCTCCTTTTTCTCAATCTTAATCTGCTCTATGTCAATGTCAAGCGACGTGCCCTTGTCATCGGCGACCATGAGGATGGCGTCAACGACGAGATTTGCCAGGTGCGATTTTGAAGTGCCCACGCCCGCGCTCTTGGAGCCGAGCGAAACCTCCGCAATCTTCACGAGCGTCGGCTTGTCTTTGGGGTCGACCTTCTCGCCGATTGTCTTTAGGTATTCGGATGCCTTGCCCGATGCGGCACGGTATCCCTTAACGATTGTGCTTGCGTGGATGTTCTGGTCAAGCAGGTCGCCCGCGTTCTTAAGGAGCTCGCCTGCGATTGCCGCGGCGGTTGTGGTGCCGTCGCCCACTTCCTTGTCTTGCGCCTTGGCGACTTCAACAACCAGCTTTCCTGCCGGGTGCTCGAGGTGCATTTCCTCGAGGATGGTCGCGCCGTCGTTCGTAATGACGATGTCGCCCATGTCGCTCACGAGCATCTTGTCCATGCCCTTGGGGCCGAGCGTGGTGCGCACTGCGCTTGCGACCGCGTATGCCACAGCAATATTGGTGCGCTGTGCGTCGCGGCCGATCATCCTGCTCGAGCCTTCCGGCAGTATTAAAACCTGTTGTCCATTCATATTTGCTGTTGCCATAATTCTCTACCTCAAAAGTATTTCGGGTATTACGGGTCTATTCAAGTTAATAAGTAATAAATAGGTTTCGATGGTGCCAGGGCAATTGGCAAAATTACGGCGTGGGAACAACGGGCGGGCAATATGGGGGCGGGAATGGAAGGGCGAATGGAGAGGGAGTGGGAAATCCGGGGCAGGAATTGGGGATAGGGAGAGTAGGGAGAAAACGTACGAGTTTTAGAATTTTTAGTATTTACTAAAAATAGCAAATGTTTATAATAGTTGACGGCGTAATAATGGTGTGGAAAAGCCCCATAAATACCAGCGCATAGAGGAAGTAGACCGCGATTTTGAGGAGCTGCTGGTTAAGATTAACAGCGCCTATGGGCTTCCGCCAATTATCCCGAAGATTTTGGGAATTCTAATCTTGGAGGCGCGCGAGGTCAGCATGGAGGAAATTGCGGAGAGAACGGGATACAGCCTGTCCTCGGTGAGCAACAGCCTGAAGAATATGGAGACCATGGGAATTTTAGTCCGTGTCCACAAGGCGGGAACCAAGAAGGTTTATGTGCGCGTGCACAACAGCTGGAGGGAAACATTACATTCAATGATGATGAGGATGTACGAGCTCAAGGTGCAGCCGGTGGTGGAGGAGCTGCCCCACGTCATTGAGAAATACAACAAGGTCGCGAAATCCTCAAAGGGCGCTGAGAGCGAAGAGGCGAAAAAGAGGGTTGAGACGCTGCAGAGGCTCAAGACGGATATGGAATTCCTGAAGTCCATTGGGCAATACATGGAGAAATGCTACAAGACGGAGAAGGGGAAATAGATGAAATCCGGAAAATCCGATGAAAAAAAACTGCCGCACGGCTTCGGCAAATATGAGAAGGAGAAGAGAATAATAGAGCTAAAGGACGTTTCAAAGATTTACGACATGGGCGAGGGCAACACTGTGAACGCGCTGCAGAACCTGAGCATGCACGTGCACAAGGGCGAGCACATCAGCATATTGGGCCCGAGCGGGAGCGGCAAGAGCACGCTGCTCCACATGATAGGACTGCTGGACGTGCCGACAAGCGGAAGGATTTGCCTTGACGGCCACTGCATCGATGAATTGAGCGAGGATGAGAGGGCATATGTGCGCGGGAAAAAGATCGGGTTCGTGTTCCAAACGTACAACCTGATAAACAGCCTTTCCGCGCTTGAGAACGTAACGCTTCCAATGATGATTTACAACGTGCCCGTGGATGAGAGGGAGGAGAGGGCGCACAGGCTGCTTGAGCAGCTCGGCATGGAGAACAGGGCGAACCACAAGCCCAACGAGCTGAGCGGCGGGCAGAGGCAGAGGGTCGCCATTGCGAGATCGCTCGCCAACGACCCGCCTATTATATTAGCGGACGAGCCCACGGGAAACCTGGACTCAAAGACTGGCCAGGAAGTGGTGGAGATATTCGACGAGCTGCACAACAAGGGCAAGACATTGCTGATAGTCACCCACGATGAGGAGATTGCAAGGTGCGCGGACAAGATACTCAAGGTGAGAGACGGGACTGTAATCAAGGAAGAAGTGGTGCGCGGCAAGATGTGCACGCTCTCGGAAAAGTAGTAAGCATGATGATATTAAAAAATAGAGGTGTATGTTGTGAAAAAGTATTTGGGACTGTTGGCGTTTTTGTTCCTCCTTTCAGGAGTGTTTGCAGCATTTTCCGTGACCAGCGTTACGGTGGCGCCTTCACAGGCATCGCCCGGCCAGTTCGGGACGATTACGTTTGTGATTGCAAACGCGGACACGACCAGCAGCGTGCAGGGCGTGACCATGGAAGTGCGCAAGAGCGATTATATTACCATGACCAACCAGCTGGTGGTCGGGGATTTGGGCCCGGGGAGCACTACAACGCTTTCAGTGCCGTTCAAGGTTGAGGCGAACACGCCCACGGGGATATATCCAATAGACATTAGCGTCTACGGCGTCTCCAAGGCAGCTTCAGGCACGGGAACGCAGTCGGAGAGCAAGAAGATAATTGCCGCGCTTAAGGTGATTGTCCCGCCGGCACTACAGTTCTCGCTCGACAATAGCCAGATAAGCGAGGTTGGCGACGTTACCATACAGGTAAAGAACGATGGCGGCACCGCAAAGAATGTCTACATCAGCATAGCAAACAGCGATATCGGTTTCCTAAACCAGGACCTGGTATACGTTGATAAGGTTGAGAAGAACGCAACCATTCCCATATCGATTGATGCGAGAAATGCAAACGAGGGCTCGCAGAAGCTGCAGCTCACAGTGACATATGAGGACGAGCTCGGCAACAGCTACAGCGTCGCGAGGGAGCTGCCAGTAAGCATAAAGAAACAGAGCGGCGACTTCGTGTTCACGCAGGTAGGGAGCATGGTGACCGGAAAGGAGGGCACCGTTAAGATGAAGGTGAAGAACGAGGGCGACGATGCGCAGAACATCAGGCTCTCAGTTATCAGCGGCGACGTGCAGCTTGTGGGCATCAGCGAGTTCCAGATTGGCAACCTGAAGAAGGGTGAATCCATAATTGTCGATGTGCCTTTGCAGGCAAACGTCGAGCCGGGAACAACGAGCGCAAAATTCGACCTCAAGTGGGTTGAGAACGGCCAGAGCCGCGAGGGCACGAAGAACGTCCCGCTCAAGGTGAGCTCGGATGCGGACGTGGGCGTGTACTTTGAGGCGAAGCCGTCACCGCTCTACCCAAACAGCGACTACACCATCTCGGTTACGGTATCGAACCTCGGCTCCTACCCAATCGAGGCGACAACCGCATCATTGAGCGGTGAGGCGTTCGATCTGCTCAGCATACAGCCGGAGCAGTATATCGGCGGCCTGAACAAGGATGACTTCAGCAGTGTGCAGTACAAGGTAAGGGTTAAGGACATATCACCCGGCAGCTATCCCCTCAGCGTCATTGTGAAATACAGGGACGCAAGCGGCGAATGGGTGCAGAAGACCGTGAGCGCGAGCGTGAATGTGCTCAGCCAGCCTTCGCAGGGAGGCACCGGCATCGAGATGCTTGCAGCCATAATAATAGTGGTTGTGGCGTTGGTGTACTGGTTCTTCCTCAGGCCCAAGCCCGCCTCAAAGAAATGAGGCGGTGCCTAAGGGGTAAATCCACATGAACCTCAAGGAAAGGTTTGATTACTCATTGCACAACCTGAAGTACAGGCAGCTCCGCACCTGGCTCACCGTGCTCGGGATAGTCGTGGGAATCGCGTCCATTATCATCCTGGTGAGCCTCGCGGACGGGCTGAAGGCGAATGTGGAGGGGCAGCTCTCCAGCTTTGACCCGAGCACGATTATGATTATTCCCGTGAATATTCAGACTGGTGGGTCGTCACTTGCCATGTCTGGCAGCATGGCGCCAACATCAGGCAAATTATATGAGAGAGACTACCAGAAAATCAGGGGCGTGGATGGCGTCAAGCTGGTCTCAAAGGTCATCAGCAATAGGGCGCCGCTGAAATACAAAACTGAAGTGGTAAGCGCGAGCATTTACGCGGTCGAACCGAACGTATTCAGGGACACCTCTTCATTCACGGTAAACGAAGGCAGGTTCCTGTCCGATTCCGACAGGGGCGTTGCGGTGCTGGGGAGCACGATTGCAAATGACAATTTCAAGACCAAGATCAATGTGGGCGATGAGGTCGAGATTGCGGGAAGGAAGTATCATATTGTTGGGATCCTGGACAAGACAGGGGGTTCTTTTGCGCAGTTTGATAGTGTAGTATTCATAACGTTTGACGAGGGCAGGGATATGTTCAGCGACCAGCTCGTGCCCAATGAGATTACGGTTATAAGGGCGCAGGTGGCGCCGGGTTACAATGTGGAGGACGTGCGCGCGGAGATTGAGAGCACGCTCATGAATTTGCACAAAGTCACCGAGGAAGACAAGGACTTCAGCGTGATTGACGCAAAGGTGATTGGGGAGCAGATTAATTCGGTGATTGGGATACTTACGATATTCCTGGGCGCGGTTGCTGCAATCGCACTGCTTGTGGGAACAATAGGAGTGTCAAACACCATGTTCATGGCGGTGATGGAGAGAACGCATGAGATTGGAGTGCTCAAGGCAATCGGCGCCACAAACAGGGATATCCTGCTCACGTTCACAATCGAGGCGGGGTTGATTGGGCTGGTGGGCGGGCTTGTTGGCGTTGCAATCGGAACTGGATTCTCACTATTGCTCATACTGATTGGCGTGCAAACCAAGGTTACGCTTGAGCTTGTGATTGGAAGCGCCATATTCGCATTCATAGTTGGAATTGCAGCTGGAATTCTTCCGGCAAAAAACGCATCGGAAGTGCCCGCAATAGAGGCGCTGAGGTACGAGTGACATGAAGCTTACTGACATGTTCATTTACTCCGTGAAATACCTCCTGACACAGAAGCTGCGCTCATGGCTAACCATCATTGGGATAGTTATCGGCGTAGCAACTGTCATCTCACTTGTGTCCATAGGCGACGGGATAAGTGGGGATATCAATGCCCAGCTGTCCTCATTTGGCTCAAACAACCTGATGATTGTGCCGGTGAATGTTGAGGCCTCATCCTCAATCAGCTCTTTTACAAGGGGAGCCGCAGTGGGCAAGCTCTACGAGAAGGATTTTGAGAAAATCAAGAATACGCAGGGAGTGGATATGGCAGGACGGCTGCTTCTGGGAAGGACCAGCGTGCAGTTCAAGGACAAGAGCATTACGGTGACGGTGCGTGCAGGAGATGCCAACATACTGAATTTTTACCCGGATTTCTTCAAAATTGAGAGCGGCAGGCTTGCAACCGACAACGACCGCGGCGTGGCCATACTGGGCAGTGCAGCGGCGAATGATTTGTTTGGGAAGGACAAAGTAAAAGTGAACAACATAATTTATATCGGCGGCAAGCCGTTTAGGGTAGTCGGGATTTTGCAGAAGGGCGGGAGCTCGCTTTCGCAGGACGATGACCAGGCTATATACATACCAATAAAGGATGGGAGGGAGCTGTTCAAGTCAAGCATCCTTGAAAAGGAGATTACGATGATTTATGCGCGGGTCGAGGAGGGCGCGGACGTAAATGATGTGAAGGCAAACATTGAGCAGCAGATTGATGCCAATCACAAGGTGAACGCGGATACCAGGGATTATTCGGTCATCACGAGCGAATTCATCATGAAAACGGTGGGCGCGATTACGGGGACGCTCTCATTGTTCCTCCTGCTCATATCCTCGGTTTCCGCATTCGTCGGCGGGATAGGGATTTCAAACACCATGTTCATGAGCGTGCTGGACAGGACGAGAGAGATTGGCGTGCTCAAGTCACTGGGCGCGAAGAGGAATGAGATACTCATGCTATTCATCATGGAAGCAGTTATTATCGGGCTTATTGGCGGAGTCATAGGCGCAGGGATAGGCATCGGCGTCGCTGAGCTCATCAAGGTGTTCGGCGTGACGACTCTAATAAGCCCTGTGCTTATCACTGTGGCACTAGTTGCGTCGATGGTGATTGGCGCGGTTGCCGGCGCGGTGCCAGCATATAATGCATCCAATATCCCTGCAATAGAGGCACTCAAGTACTGACTTTTCGTTACATTTTTAATTAGCACCTGCCTAATAATTGCTGGAGCTAAACTCCCTTTTGCCTCGGTTGCCGGGGTTGCAGGCACATATTTGCGTGAGCAAATTGTGTCGCCTTTTGCCTTTGGGCAAAAGAACGGGAGCGCAGCTCCCTGCGCCGGGGTGGCAGAATCCGGTAATGCGCTAGACTCGAAATCTAGTGTCCGCAAGGACTTAGGAGTTCAAATCTGCATCGCAAGCGATGTCTATTCGCTTCGGGCAGCGAAAATCTCCTCTCCGGCGTAGGTTTATTTTATGTGATGGTGATCTGATGAAGGCGGTGTTTGGAAAAACGGTTTACACGGGCGATAAGTCTGCTGCTAATGCATATGTGGTTTTTGGCGATGATGGAAAGATTACAGAAGTCACTGCACAGAAACCAAAATGCGATGTGATTGGCGAATATGAAGTTGTCACTCCAGGGTTCATTGATTCGCACTCGCACATTGGGCTTGACAGGGCTGGCGAGCCGTTCGATGAGGCAGATACGAACGATAAGATGAACTCGCTAATGTTCACGCTTGATGCGTACGATGGATTAGTGATGGAGGACAGGTCGTTCAAGGAGTCGGTTGAGTTCGGCGTGCTTTACTCCTGCGTCCTGCCGGGAAGCGGTAATATCGTGGGCGGAAAAGGCGCGGTAATCAGGAACTTCGCAAAGGCGAAGGATGAGGCGTACATAAGGAGCGGCGGCATAAAGGCGGCGCTGGGCTGGAACCCCAAGAGCACAAATGAATGGAAGGGCGAAAGGCCAACAACAAGGCTCGGTGCGGTGGCAATGCTCAGGAATGCGCTCGAAAGCGGAAGGAAGATGAAAGAGCTTGTTGCGAAGGGAAAGAAGGAGAAGGAGGAGCTGGACCCCGCAGATGATGTCGTAATAAAGCTGCTTAACAGGGAGGAGAGGTTCAGGGTGCACCTGCACAAAGAGGATGACCTGAACACACTGATTAAGCTGAAGAACGAGTATGGCCTTGATGTGGTGGTTGAGCACGCGGGCGATTTCCACAGGAAGGAATCTTTTGACAGGTTCACCAAGGAGAACATCCCGCTCATATTCGGGCCCATTGACAGCTTCCCCTATAAGGTGGAATTGGTCCACGAGAGCTGGAGGAATGTGAAATATCTGATTGAGAGCGGTGCAAAGTATTCAGTGATGACCGACCACTCAGTTGTATTGCAGAGGAATCTGTTCCTGCAGCTGCGGTTCTTCAGGAGGTTCGGGCTTTCAAAAGAGGAGTGCATCTCAAAGATTACAAAGAACGCTTCGGAAATCCTGAAGATTAACGACATGGTTGGGACGCTTGAAAAAGGAAAGATGGCCTCATTGAGCTGCTGGAACGGCGACCCGTTCAGCCTGGATTCCTATCCCGTGCTGGTTTACGGCGAGGGAAAGGAGCTCTATAGCGAATAAATGTCGATTTTTTCTTTACTAGTTTTCTCTTTTCCAAAAGAAAACTAACAGAAAGGTTTTTACGCCTAGTTTTACTTATTATACCATATGGGACTGTTTGACGGCAAGAAGCCTCCCGGAGAAAAGAAGGATGAGAAGAAAGCGGCAGCGAAGCCGCCATTTGCGGCACAGGCAAGAAAGCCGGAGCCGGACCTTATTGAGACCGTGCTGACAGATACAATTTTTGGGAAGGTAAAACTGTCAACTTCATATTTCAAGGAAAAGAAAAAGCTGAAGCTTGTTTTCAAGGAAATCACGGAGCTGCCAGATTGCGTGAAGACAATCATCCCGCATGTTGAGGGCGACAGGGTCGAGGGCGTTTATAGGATATTCATGGGCAACAGGCAGGTATGCACCAAGGTTGTGACGGATGCAAAGGGCAAATCCCGCGTTGAAAAAGCGCTTGAAATTCCCGTCGTGGAGTTCATCCCATCGTTCATGATAACACCCGAAGAGAAGGATGAATTGGCGGAGATACTCAAATACACAAATGAAAAGGCAGGCCTGCATTTTGAACTGGCGAAGCTCACTACTGTTGAGAGCATCAACGTGAGGGAAAAGCTTGGCAAGGCGAGAGTCTTGTTCAAGGGTGCAAAGGTAAGGTATGACTTTGACCTTAAAGAATTTAGCGGAAGGATAAAGGAAGTGCTGCAAACCGCTGAGGGCAACACTTACATTTTGGTTGTGGAGAAGCGCAACGACAAGAATAAGGAGGACTCGTTCCTGCTCATTGAGCGCGGCAAAATCAATGTCGATGAGCCGGAGCATCTCCTGAAAGTCGAGAACCTGATTGATTTGGGCGCGCAGTTTACTGGGATGGAAAGGAGCCACATAATGGCCATGGGGCAGAAGAGCCTGGTGGTTGAGTGCGATGATGGATGCATTGCAATGATAATGCCAATCGCGAAGAAGGAGAGCCTCAGCCAGACTTCCTATACAGGGGTTAACCCGGCAGTAAAGCCACCAGAAGAAACGGGATAACTTTTTTATTCGTGGCTATGTATGAGGCGCATCGCCTCCCTATGCACTTTCTCGCGCTTGTTTTCCGGGACTGCGACAAAGAAGAGGCGCTTCTTGTCGGATGCGTCCCTGATTGATGAGACCACATCTGAAATCTCTGAGAGCTCGCGCTCCTTTGCGCCCCCAACGCGCACGTGGATTGGCTTGTAATTGCCGAACGTGTAATGCGATATTATCTCCTCGTGGGATATGCTGCAGGAGCCGCATATTTCCCTCTCGAATTTTTCAAGGAAAGAGTGCTTCTCTATCTGGGACTTGAGCTTGTCGGGGATTTCATAGCCGCGCATGAACACTGCCGGCTTGTAGAGGTTCCTGTTGAGCAGCCGCTCGACCAGGGGCGCAGCGCGCTTCGATTCTTTCAGGCGCATCAGGCATTCATAGTCAACCATGTCCGTGAACTCATCAAGCGTAAATACGCGGTCCTTGTACGCATTCTCGATTGCCTTGCGCAGCATTGCCGCGGCAATCCCCACGGTCTTGTGCTGATAGACAGTGGTGAACATCATGAACCGCGCGAGCGCAAGCGATTCCGCAACCTCAATGCCTTTCGTGCCGAGCAGGAGATGGTTGCCCTGTAATTCAACAGTATCAAGCAGGCGCTCGTAATCGATTTTTCCGTGCACCGTGCCTGCGTAATAGGAGTCGCGCATGAGATAATCTATGCGGTCGATGCCTAGCGCGCCCGCAATCATTATGCCCTTGCCTGCACCCGTAAGATAGCTGCCGACCTTTTTTGGCGACAGGCCGTGCTTTGATATTACGTCGGCGATTTCGCCCCTTGTCACCTTTGCGACCGAAAGGCCTTCGTGCGAGATGCCCTGCGACTCGAACAGGTGCTCGCTCTCATGGGAGAACGGCCCGTGGCCGATATCGTGCAGCAGTGCCGCAAGCACCAGCTCCTCATCGGGAGCTTCATTGCGCAGCTCGAAATAGCGCTTCGCAAGAAAGGAGACGCCGAGCGAATGCTCAAACCTTGTGTGGTTGGCGCCGGGATAAACGAGATAGGCCATTGCCAGCTGCTTCACGTAACGGAGGCGCTGGAATGCGGGGCAGTTAATCACTTCCGTTTCACAGTCGTTCAGCCGTATGTAATTGTAAAGTGCGTCCTTGAATAGTTTCATTTCATACACCGCACAGCATGCCCATTTGCGCCCGTGCAACGAACCAGCATGCCATTTGCATATTCACCCTACCAGCTCATACTTGCCGCGGGATTTTTCTATCACATCACCGCTCTCCAGCAGATAATTCAAAACGCCCCTGCAGAGAACCTCATCAATCTCCAGATTCTTGGCAAGCTCGGTTAATGTTGCGCGCTTGTTCTCGGAAAGGTAGGTGCGGAGCAGGGAATCCGCCTCCAGGTATTTTTTCGTGTGCATGATGTAGTATTTGCCATCGAACCCCTTCATGCCCATCACCGCGCCTTTCTTAATCTTTTCCTGCAGGGTGCCTGAGATTGCGCGTGCAAGGTCATCATTTGATATAACTACGAAACCGTCTTTATCGAGCACGCGGACCGCATCTGCAACCAGCTTGTACTCCTGCTGAGGCACGATGCGCTGCGGCGATTGCTCTTCGCTTTTCTGCGGAGATATCTTCTGTTCCTTTGGGACAACCGGCTGCTCCTCGGCCTGCAGCTGTGCCTTCGCAGGCGGCGAGGCACCAATGCCCTCATCAAGAACCCTGCGCACGTAGCGGTAGACATCCCTTGGTATTGCATAAACGCCCTTGGCCTGGTATTTGCCGCCCTTGTAGACGCTCAGGATACCGCGGTCCACAAGCGACTTGAGCTGCTGCATCTCCTTGCCTGAAAGCATCTTGAGCACGTTCTCCGGGATGCGCTCCTCAAATTTCACAGAAGTGATTTTCCTGAGGAGTGAGAGGTCATCGCCTGTCAGCTCAACCTGCGGAAGCTCCGGCAGCTCGAGCGCCATGCGCACCTTCTCCTTCAAAAGGTCCTTGAAAGAGGACTTGCGGATTACTGCAAGCACGCCCCTCTGCAGGGTGATTATGTAAACGTCATCTTCCCTGCCAAGGCCGGCGCCCTCAAGCTGCCTCTTCTTTACGAGTATTGCATAATTCTCGCTGTCATAGTCGATTATTTTCATTCAGAATCCCCCGTGAATAGTGCCAATAGGAAGCCCTTCTTCGATTTCGCCTGCTTTTTCTGCTTGGCTGGTGCAGAAGGCTTTTTCGTTAAGTCCATCACCTGCGCGTTGTGCCCTGCCTGCACGAACACCCTGGTCTCATACATATAATAGCGCAAATCTTCCGCCGAAGCGGGAAGCCCTGCCTTGGAGCGAACTTTCTTGAGTGCGGCATCAAAGCCCAGTTTCATGTCATCAATATCGCGCGGGAGCAGGACGCCCGCATTGACGCCGCCCTCTGCGTAGAAGCCGTGCAGCCCGCTTGCGAACCGCGCCTTCGCCTCGGGCAGGCCGTCGGTTATGTCCTGCAGTTCCTTGATGAGCGTCATCTCAAGCGAGATGTCCGTTACGTCATCGATTATTATGCGCTCATAGCGCGGGTCCTCAACTGCCGCGGCAATCGCAGAGTCGACTGCCGCAAACATCAGCGGCCTGTCAGTATCTATAAGCCCCATGCAGCCGCGCACGTTCCCTTTCAGGTCCCTGTAGGCCACGAACACGCCGCAGGGCTTTGAGAGCCTTGGGCTGCGCAGGTTTGGGTACTGCACCACATGTGACGCAAAATAGTATGAGAGCGACTTGCGCACTGACTCAAATAGGGGTAGGAGATCTTCCGGCGTGACTGCATCGACGAACTCCTTTGATGCCATAGAATAGGATAAACTGGGAAATATTAAAAGCTGTATGTTGGCGCCTTTCCCATTAAGATAATTTCATGGGCGTCTGGGAAAGCTAACCTATCAGCGCGCGCAAAATTGATATTGTTATTATTATAACTACAGCCGCTGCAAGCACGTGCTGAGGCTCCACCTTAATGCCGCCGCCGCTAACATCGCTGAACCTCATAAGCCCTGCGCTCGATGCGGGTGTTGAAACTGAAAATTTTCCCATATATTCACGCTCTGGATATATAGTTAGAAAAATGAATATTTAAAAATTAAAGATATTAGTAGCCCCTTTCCTCTTTGAGCCTCTTTAGCCTTGCCATCTTCTCCCTGAGCTCAAACTCAAGGCCGTCGATTTCAGAATCTGCCTTCTTTGGCTGCTCACGTGGCTCCTTCGGGGCCTTCTCCTTTGCGGGCCTTGGCTCCTTCTGTGCCATTGCGGGAGCCGCTGCCACTGATTCACTTGGAGAAACTGACTCGCGGGTTGCCATATCGCCAACGGTGACGCGCACCCTCTGGTTCTGCTCCGCGTGTGCAGGCATATGCTCATCGTGCGGCTGCGCGTTGCCCACCATGTAGGTGTAAACAACAAAGAATATGGCAGCTGCAAATATCAGCGCGCCTAAAATGGTCCAAAGGGGCATGGTTGCCTTGATTGCGTCTGCGGGTGACATTTCACCTGCGAACACGGCAAGGATTGCGCCGAGCATATCACTGGATACGCCGCTTGCTGCATCCACATCGCCTCCCTGATTCTGGCTCATGTTAAGCGGCTTTATAGGCGGCTTGCTGACCAATGGCACTTCCTTCACCGTAACCACGTTCGTGCCGGATATGGCATACTTGCTCGATTTGAACGTATAATCGCCAGTTGTTGCGGGGACAAAGGTCAACTTTCCGCCGTTCTTTGTAACCAGCGAAACGGACCTGCCGTCTGGCATGACGACAGTCACGACTACACCGTCAACAGGGTTGCTATTTGAGTCGAGCACGTTAATCTCAATTGTGTCGCCCACATATGCGGATTCGGGGAGCACGAACTTGAGCACGGTACTGCCACTTAGAGGCGGTTTCGTGGGTTCGGTGCCGCTGTTTCCAGTGTTTGTGCCCGTATCCGTGCCTGTATTATTGCCTGTTGGAGTGACATTTGTATCCGAGCCTGTGCCGCTGGTCCTTCTCTTGCTCGGGTCGTAATTCGAAGAGGTGTCCTTCTTGGTCACCAGTATTGTGACTGAGCCGATAAGGCTTGCGTTTGTGCGCGAGGTTGCAGTAACGGTTGCAGTGCATGCGTTCTGTGAAGAGAACGTGCTTCCCTGCACCACGCCGCAGCTTGTGCCGAAGTCAACGTTTGCGGTTGCCTGGCCGTTGCCATACTGGTCAACTTCCAATGCGGTCAGCGAGACCGGGTCAGTAGTGTAAACGTTTGTATTGCTTGCCTGCAATGAGAGCGAGCGTACCTGGCCGAAGTTGACAGTAAGCGTTGAGGTACCGCTCTTGCCGCCGAACAGCGCACTTACGCTGTGCGCGCCGGCTGATGCTGCCACAAGCTTTGGCGAGTAAATCGTTCCCGCGCCGCCTGAATTCCAGGTTGCCGCAGAGGTGACGTCCTCCTGGTGGCCATCATTGTAGGTTGCTGTTGCTGTGAGCGTTACTTCGCTTCCTGCATTTACAGTGGCGCTGCTTAAGCCAACAGCAACTGACTGGACCACGGGGGTCGTGTCAACTGCGGTCGGCTCCAAAGTTGAAGTGACAGTTATGGTTCCTGCAGGCGCAAGCGAAACGTGGTAAGACTGTTCCGCATGGAATGGTGCGCTGAATATTACATCATAGTCGCCTGGCGAAACGTAAAGATTGCCTGATGCGCCATCAAGCCTTGCGACAACCTCGTTGCCGCCCTGCATCACGCGCACGAAGCCGTTTGCAAGCGGTGCTGATGCATTGTCATTTACAACTGCATGTATTGTTGCCTGCGGCACGAGCAAAAGGTTGCCCATGTCAACTGCGCTTGAGGCGCCCACATCTGCTGTGAATGAGCTGCTTGAATAGCCGGTGTCCACAACCCTAACCGTGTAATGGCCTGTTGCGTTTGCGAGCGAAAATGTGCCGTCCGCTGCGCTTGTGAGCTGCGAAACGAGCACGTTGCCTGAATCGTAGACGTTCACCTGCGCATTTGCAATGCCGCCCATGCTCATGGCGTCAACGACTTTTCCAGTAAGGCTGCCTGCAGCTACAGGTGACGCAAGGATTGCGAAAAGAAAAACAAATGCAAGAATTATGTTTTTTATAGTCATCATCATCACCCGTACATTGTCACGTTCTTTGCAAGCTCCGTAAGCGGAGGCAGGTAGAGCGTGTAAAGCGACCTCTGGTAGTTCGGATGCGTGGTCTCAACCATGTACACTCCTGCGGGCAGTATGAATTCATATCCGCCGTTTGCAAGTGAGGTTGCAGTTGCCACGAGGTTTCCGTTCCTGTATGCGTTGAGCGTCGCGCCGCTCACGGACTCATTGGTGCTGTTTGAGACAGTGCCGTAGAGCCTGGACATCTTTGTCAATGCATAGTTCCTGGTCGTTGTGCTGCCGTCGAGCACGTGGATGCCGTAGTCCCTGGCGGGCAGGTAGCCCGTTGCGGTGACCACCACATCATAGGTGTCTGCCGGCAGGTTGAATGAGAATGCGCCTGCCGCATCGGTCGTTGTGCTGAATATCACCGCATAGTTCTTCATCACGGTCACGTTGGCGCCCTGGATGGGTGCGCCGCTCGTGTTGGAGACGACGCCGTTAAGGACGCCGTTGCCTGAAGGCTGCGTCACCGTCACATTCGTTGTGTTGGTGAGCGCTGCCGCGGTTGCTGTGACCATGTAGTTGCCTGCTGTGTTTGAGCTGAACTGTGCGATCGCCCTTCCGTTTGAATCCGTGTTGACGGATGCCGGCGCGACACTGCCGTTGCTCGCTGTGAACAAGACGGACTGGTTCGCCAAAGGCGCGCCGTACTGGTCAAGCACAGTTGCGGTTATGGTGCTCGTTGCGCCTGCGAATATGCTCACAGGGTTTGCAACAAGCTGCAGGACGGTTGCGACTGATGCTGCAGTCACTTCCACTGAAGAGCTGTTCTGCATAACGCCTGAAGTTGCGTTGACTGTGTAGTTGCCCACAACTGTGGAGCTGAACTGCACTGTCGCATAGCCGGTCGCATTCGTGGTTGCGGTTGCTGCGGACAGGTTGCCACCATCAGCGGTAAAGTTCACCTGCTGGTTCGCAACACCTGCACCGTACTGGTCAATCACGCGTGCGGTCACTGCGCTGTGGCCCACTGTAGATATTGCTGCGGGCATCGCAGAGAGCTGAATGCCTGAAGGCACTGAGCCTGCGCTCACGTTAACCGTGGTTGAGTTTGTCGCTGCGCCTGCCGTTGCGTTTATCGTGTAAACGCCCACAACGGGTGCGCTGAACTGTGCGGATGCGCGGCCGTTTGCATCGGTAAGCGCCGATGCGGGTGCGATTATTCCGTCAGAAACGAAGTTGACGGTTGCACCGCTTATTGGCTGGCCGAGCGCGTCGCGCACGGTTGCGGTAACGATGCTCGTGCTTCCGGTGGACAGGTTGTTCGGCACCGCCACCAGGTCAACTGATGCGGGCGGAATAACGTTCACTGAAATGCCGGTTGTGTTCTGCAGTGCGCCGGTGCTCGCGTTAATGCTGAACATGCCGGGCAATATGGAAACGAACTGTGCAACTGCACGGCCGTTTGCATCCGTGTTCACTGAAGAGGGCAAAAGAATGCCGCCGCTTGCAGTGAACGCAACGGGTGTGTTTGCAACAGGCTGGCCCCTTGCGTTAAGCACAATTGCCGTAACGGTGCTTATCTGACCCACAAGCATGTTGTTGGGCGCTGCGGTAAGCTGCACCGTTGCCAGAGGCACGTCGCTCACCGTAATAACTGTCGAGTTGCTGAGCGCGCTTGAATTTGCAGCAATTGTATATACACCAGTTATTGAAGTGCTGAAATCCACCAGTGCGTCACCGCTTGCGTTTGTGATTATGGTTATTGGCGAGTTGCTGTATCCGACAACAACGTAATCCACTGGCACATTCGCCATCGGCTGGCCGTTCGCATCGAGCGCCTTCGCAGTTATGTTTACTACGTCATCAACGTAAACACTGTTGTTTGTCGCTGAGATCTGTAGCGTTGTAAGAACAGGCTGCGGGGGCAATACGGTAAGGTCAAAGAAAAGTCCGCTCCTTAGACTACCACCTATGTGCGGCATGCCCTCAGCAAACACAAGGATCTGAAGATCCCCGTTGTAAACCGAATTATTCACGTCAAAGCTACAGACAGTTGTGAAATTACACTCCTGCACAGTTGTGCCGTTTATCTGTATTATCATCTTAGATATGCCTGTTGCGTCATCAGCTGTTGCACTAACTGTGAAAGGCTGTGCAACAATGCTGTGCGGCCCGGGTGTTGGCGGAATAACTCGGACCATTGGGTACACATTATCTACTAAATATGTGCGCTGCACGCTTGCTTCGTTGCCGCGGGTGTCGTTTGCAGTTGCAATAACTGCAACCTGCCCGTCGGGATATGCGGAGGTGTCTATCACCACGTTGCATGCGGCAGTTGCGCAATTTGCAACCTGCGTTGATGTTGAGCCGTTTACAACTGAGATTACAGTTGCCGCATAGTGCGGGTCTGCCGCCAAAGTTGCAACCGGCAGGTTGCCGCTCAGGCACATGAAATCATATGGAGTCGGGTCCACCCAAGAAATTACTGGCGAGCTGACATCAAGTCCGCCGAGCGTAAAGTCAAGCACGACCGGAACGCCCGGGTTTATCATTGTGCCTGCGGAGACGGTATCATAGCCGGGTGCGGTTGCAGTCACCATGAATTGCGCCAATGCTGAGTTGGGCGCAACGTTGAAAGCATAGTGGCCGTTTGCATCGGTGAGCACGCTGGTGCTGTACACGCTGTTTTCATAGAGCGTGACGTTTGCATTCTGCATTAGCTGTGCGTTCTCGTCCCTCACGTTTCCTGAAATTGATGTAAGTACCCTCACCTGCATGTCCTGCGTGTAGTTGTTATTCTGGTCGTCCTTCAAAATCTGGAAGTTGTCAACACGCTCGGTTTGGTAGCCTGCCTTGCTGAACGTTATGCTGTAGTTGCCGTTCAGGTTTACATTATCAATCCTGTAGGTACCGTTTGCATCTGTTATTGCACTGTACGGCGTGCCCTCTATCTGCACCAGAACGCCCTGGAGCGGTGCCGGACGCGTGTAATAATCTGCTACAACACCTGAAAGTGTTGCGTCAGGTATGGACACGGTGAACTGGTCGTTGTCGGTTATTGAAGTGCCGTCGATGTTCATACTGTAAAGCACGTTGCCTTCAGTAGCGCCAACGGTTACTGCAATGGAAGCAATCCCGTCAACACCAGTATTAATCTGCGCATTGTTCGGCATTGCCGTACCGCTGAGCACATTGTAATTCACAACGACTCCCTGCACAGGGTTACCGAACTGGTCGGTAACGTTTGCAAAGAGCGTGTGCTGGCTGTTTACAACAGCTGTCGGGCCCTCTGATAATGCATCAATCCTTGCCGCGGGCCCGTTGGTAACTGTAACGGCTGCGTTTGCGCTGACACCGTTTGAACTGACAGTGACGACATCATCGCCGACTTTTTGCGGCGCTGTGTAGAGGCCGTTTGCATTGGCAGTTCCGTTAACTGCAGACCAGGTGTATACAGCATTAGGTACCGTTGCATTGTACTGGTCGTAGAGCACTGCGGTGAACTGCTGCTGTGCGCCCGCAACAACATTTGCTGTAATCGGCTGTATCACAACATAGGACACGTTGCCGTTCCTCACAATCACCTGCGCGGTGCCGCTTACTGGCGTTAGCACAACTAGCGGAGAGTTGAAGCAACCGAGCTTGGGAACGCACTGCTGTAGAATAGTTATACTATCATAATAGACAGTCGCCGCGATCGTTGAGGCGCCCGGATGCACTGCGGTTGCAACACCGGTCTGGCCCACTGTGGCGACAGATTCATCGCTGCTTGTCCAGTTGATTTCCTTGCCAGTTATCTCATTCATGTACTTATCGTACACGCGTGCATTGTACTGGACCATCTCATGGACGTTGAGTGTGTTTGTAGCTGGCGCAACAAGAACCGATGCGGGAACATCCGGAACAACACTAAAGTAAAATGCCTTGCTCTGGCTGGGACAGAGGAACTGGTCCTTTGTTTTTACTATAACGTGGCTCGTTCCTGCCAAATTGCCGATTGGAAGCATGAAGCTGACCACACCGCTTGAATCGGAAGAGTTCTTCAGCGAAACCTTCGTGCCGTTCGGTGAGGTGTATTCAAGCTCCATGGCAACACCGGGCTTTGTGTTGTTATACAAGTCCATTGTGGCTGCGGAAACGGCGATATTATCGCCTGCTGTGTACTGCGCTGAAAGCTCATCCGCGATGAACGCATTGCATGCACCAGGTATTACGGTGACATTTGCAGAAACAGTCTTGCCCGAGTAATCGGCCTTAAGCATGGTGGTGCCTGCCTTGGAGCCGACAAACTGGACCTGGTTCTTTGTCGTAATGCTGGGATGCGAAAGCGCGCCTACACTATTATTAGTAAGCGAAAATGCCGGCTCGGGGACAACTGCAGAGCCGTCCGGCGCATAGGCACTGGTGGTGAAGTAGTACGGCGTTCCTGCAACTGCAGTATCGAGCTTTACCGGGTCAATGTTAAGCGATTTTATTTCCTGCACACAGCTTGCGGTAGGCTCAAGCACAACAGCGACCTGTAGGCTGTTGCCGCTTATATAATATGTACCACGCGCCTGGGTGGAGGTAAACTTGAATGTGCAGACTCCATCCGAGCCGGTCTTGCATCCAAGGTTGGTGTCAGCGTAATTCTGGCTGTACACCTTGATTTGCTTGCCTGGCGAGGATGTGACCTTGATATCACAGTACCTTGGCACTGTCTGCGGGTTAACGCTCAATCCGCTCGGTGCGGCGAAAACGTTCGCCACATCGGGATTGTAGATTGTGTCTCCCTGGATGTTCACCACAAATGCAGATGTGGAGGCCAGCAGGAAGAGCAGCCCAATTATTATGATTGCCTTGTTGTCCATCTAAATTCACCACCTAATTATTATTCCAAGCCCCGGCAGGAACATTGAGTTGCTGCCTATCTTGATATAGCGGAAGCTTGCGTTGAGGTCAACGGTATCGTTGATGCTCACAATCTTTGCATTTCCGAACACTGTCCAGCCGTCAACTGCCTGTGCGTTGTAGAGAAGCTCTCCGTTGTATTTCTTCCCCTCATGATCGTAAGTGCTGTTTGCAGTATCGAAGTGCCCCCTGTATGCGGTGCCACCAATTAGGTATGCCGCACCTGCATTAAGGAAACGCCATGTGAGTGAGCCTCCAACCTCACCTGCTCCCAGGAACTTATAGTTGGGGTTTGCGTTCATGTTATACATGAGGCCGCCAATCACAACGTTTGGGTAAATCGGCATGTCCTTCCAAATCGGAAGCTGTACCTGGAATGTGCCCGCCTGCACTAAGTAGTTAGAGATGTTTGCACCATCCTGGAATGAGCCGAGCATTCCATCCATCTGGAATATAACCGGATAATCGCTCTGGGTGTCCCAGTATTCCATTGCGAGCCTTGTGGGCGCATCCTCGCGGAACTGCGTGCTTGCGAGCAGCCTGAATGTGTGGCTGTTCATCATGAGCATCAGGCCCCAGGATTCGCGTGCAAGCTCGCCGTTCAAAGTTGCGAGCGCGTTCATGCTGAGGTCATCGAACTTCAGCTGCACACCTGCACCGAGCAGTGATGCGTGCCTAGAGGATGAGCCTTCATTGAGCGAATAATTGCCGCCATCATAGCCGCCCATCACTGAGAGGCCGAAGTGGTCGGACAGGCCGACGCTCAATACAACCGGCGCAGAGCCGGAGATTGCGTTGAGCTCCCTGCCATAGGGGTCGAGAATATTCACATATGCGCCGCCCATTGGCACTGCAATCTCAAAGCGCTTAACAGCACTTTCTTTTTCTTTGTCCTTTATGGTTTTTGTGAGCGCCTTGTTGTCTTCCGGTTCTGAGGTTTTGCCTTTCTCTTCACCGGTATCTTCCTTGTCTTGATTCTCGTTCCTGACAATGGTGACGGTCGGCTTTTGTGGCTCATCTTTCTTCTTGCCATCTGTCTTGTCCTTGTTAGCATCCTTTCCATCTGCAGCCTTTGTGGGCGCAGTGAACTTCAGCTTGTCGCAGCCCTCAAGCTTCTTGCCCTGCTTTGTCGCCATGTCGCAGATTGCCTGCTCGTTTGCCTTCTGGTCGACCTGTGCCGGAGCGGCAACCTCTTTCTTTCCGTTATCCTTTGAAGCTTTCTTATCACCAGTTGTTGGAGGGCCCGTAACAACTGCAGGTGCCTTCTTAGTAGGAGTGCCGCATTTGTCGTTGCACTTGCACCACTGCTCAAGGACTTCCCTGAAGGATTTTAGGACCTCTGAGAAATTTTTTGAATCGAGTTTTTGCTCCTTGACAAACCTTGCTGCGGCAACTGCAATGCGCGCATTCATGGTGTCCTCATCGAGCTTGCCCTTTTTGTAGGAATCGTATTCTGACTTAAGCTTTGCATCGGGAACAACGCTATACTGCGCCTTGGTGACGCAGGCCGTTTCAACTGCGGGCTTTGCTTCCTGTGCGTGGGCGCCGCTTGAGAACGCCATAAGGACTGCGAATGCAGTTCCTGCAGCAATCCTGCGTACGCCGACTGGAACGTGGCTAAGCCACGATTCATTCATGCGTGTTTCCGAGCCCACTGCCTTAACGGATTTCACGCTTGCGCTGAAATCCTGTTTGGCATCAGCAAACATTACTTCTGACATTTTCATTGAACGAGTCATTTTGTTTACCCCCTTATAGCATTAATTAAAAGGTTTTGGGGATGTCAGTGTTTAAAAACGTTTCTATTTGCCTAGTTCTGCAACGAGGGCTCTTGGCAGCACTCCCAAAAGGCCGGTTGGCATGAAAAAGGGACCGCATTCGCGGCTAAGGGATGCACCGGCCTTTTTGACCGCACTTGCACCCGCATATGCCGCATCGAACGGCTCAACACCCTGCGCAATAAGCGATGCGCACACGCCTGCGAGAATGTCGCCCGTCCCGCCTTTTGCGAGATAGACCGATTTGCCTGACGTGTCCTCCACTTCCTTCACGCGCTTCCCGTCCGAAATATAATCAATTGGGCCTTTTGCGAGAATTGTACAGCCGACTGAGAATGCGGTTGTTTTTATTGCGCTTGAAGAAAGCGCTTCATTGCCAGAAATGAGCGAGAACTCCTTGAGATTGGGTATGAGCAAATCCTTTGCGCAAAGGTCCACGAGGTTTGTGCAGTAGAGCGCATCAGCGTCGAAAATGAATGGGATGCTCTTGTGCTCCTTGTGCAGCTGCGCGAGCAGGTCGAATGATTTTTTCTCACGGCCCATGCCGCTTCCGACGAGCACTGCCGTGACGTTGCGCTTCATTATTGAATTTATTTCAGTGAAATGGTCCGTGTCAAGGACGTCGCCGCTGAGAGGGTAGGAGACAAGGTCTGGAGAATATGCGACTGCAATGTCCGCGACGCGCTTGGGTGCGGCAATGGTCACCAGGTCAACGCCGGCAACTGCGGCGCCTAGTGCATTAAGAAGAGGTGCGCCCGCATAGTGCTTGCTGCCTCCGATAATTAGCAAATGCCCATAATCATACTTCTTTGAGTTGAGAGGGCGCTTCACAATGTCTTTCAGCTTGCGTTCGCGCTCCATGTTTAACTATTTAAGAATAACGCATATAAATAGCTTCACGGGCCGTATAAACCAAAGGTTTATAGGCCCCGCAAATCAGAAGATTTGCACGGGCCCGTAGCTCAGCTTGGCTAGAGCGGCGGACTTTTAATCCGAAGGTCGCGGGTTCAAAAGCACTTTCTTTGCGCGGCAAAGAACCTGCACTAAGAAAGCCTGAAAATCCCGTCGGGCCCGTATCTTTTTATGTTCTGCTTGGGATAGCTATTCTCTCGTGTTCTTCCGGCGTTTTATTTAAAGTATATAAACTATACTATTGAATATAGAAACGAGTGGTGATGGGATGAAATTTGCGACATATGCACTTGCCATACTAATGCTCGGTTTTGCGCTGTCATTTGCAGGCTTTCCTGAGGTAATCAACAATACTTGCGTCGACATTAAGGCAGTGATGCCGCTTATTGCGTTCACGCTGCTCGTTTTTGCCGGCCTTGTTTACGCGGGCGGCCAGGTGCTTGGCGCGGAATTCAGGTCAAGGACCAACACATGGGCGACAACGATCGCCATCGGTGCGCTCATCGGGCTGCTGATAGCGTTCAGTGCACCCTGGATCGTAACCACCATTGGAAGTGCCGCTGGCGAGGATGTCAACAGCTACCAGTACAACTGCAAGGACAAGATTTACTGAGGTGCACTGATGGAAACCAATGAAACCCTGGCCTATGGCGCACTTGGGCTCGGATTATTTTTCCTACTAATTTCATCCCAGTTCCAGCCTCTCGCACTGCTCTCAGTGGTGGCTGCGGGAGTCAGCTGGCTGTTCTACTCCTGGGGCAACATATACGTCCCATTCTTCACAAGGGGCCAGAAGGACATTAGGATGAAATATGATTTTGAGGTATCCCCCGCGGAAGATGCAATCGTAAAGCGGGAGGGGGAGGATTATATCGCAACGGTGTTCCTCGGCATTGATGTTTACGAGACGATGACCAACAAGAGCGAGGAGGAAATTAAGGATTACGCACAGTATTTCGAGAGGACCATCTCAAGCCTTAAGGACCCGATTAAGATTTCAACCATACTTTACGAGAAGGATATGGGCAAATATATCCATACAATAGAGGAGAAGAAGGCAGTGATTGACACGAAGATTGCACTGGAAAGGCAGAAGAAAAAAGTGGATGAGAGGGCAATTGAGGTCCTTGAAAGGGAGCACATGATGTGGGACAGGATGCTCGAATCAATGTACAAAACTTCAAACAGGCCGAGGGCAGTCGCCTACATACTGGCGACATCCGCCAAGGGCACGTCAAAGGACGGGGCAGTGAATGCAGCCAAGGTGCGCGCCAGGGAAATCAAGGCAACGTTCGGCAGCGGCATGTCCGTAAGGGTTGATGAGCTTTCGCACAGCAGGATGAAATCCTGTTACGATTGGGACTTTATGTCCCCGGAGTGGTGATGGCATGGTAATGATGCCAAAGCTCTACATGACAGCGGCCGTTGTGCTCCTCATGCTGATTGCCCTATTCATATCATTCCAGGCAGGGCTTATCTTTTTCATAATCGGGCTGCTGCTTGCGGCAGTAGTGGGCGGGTTCCTCTATGCAGGCTACGTGCTCACGCCGATACTCACGAAGATAATGAAAATCACATTCACAAAGGGCGAGTACATATTCCCGCCTGGCCAGGAAGTAATCATTAAGAAAACCGGGAACAAATTTATCGCGGCGAAATACCTTTTGGTGAACATACCTGAAAGGGAGGAGATAGCCGGGAAGGCGGAGGAGAGGTCAGAGGTTTACCTCAGGGATTTTGAGACCGCACTGGGCGCAATAACCTCGCCAATCAAGCTCAACATGCTGCTCTCAACAAAAGACGTTGGCGCCTACAGGGAGGGAATACAGGCGAAGACGTATGAGTTCAGCCTCAGGATTAAGAGGGAGATGGAGAAGGCCGAGCCGGACGTAATCAAGATTGACAAGTGGCAGAAGGAAAAGGAAAACTATGAGAACCTGCTCAGGAGGCTTGCGAGCGGTGTGAAGCCGCTGGCGGCAGTCATGTACGTTATGACCGTCGGAAAGGGAATAACGATGGATGAGGCGCGTGACAAGGCAAACAACCAGGCGAAGGAAATCAAGGCAGTCCTATCAAACAACCTCAACGCGGAAGTGGTTGACCTGATTGGGGAGGATGCAGAGATGTGCCTTGACTGGGAGCGCGTAATACCCGCGAGCTATAACGATCTCGTGGAGAGGACCGGGTGATTCGATGGGATTAATCAAAGTGAAAAACAAGAAGCTCTACAGCTCGGATATTGCGAGCAGGGGCATCATCACCAGGCCTCCGGAGCCGCCGGCAGAGCTCATCGCCGGGGACCCGACCAATTCCATTTACATCGGCAGGACGGCCGTGTTCAACGAGCCGTTCCACTGGAGCTATGAGAACGTCACCAACCCGCACATTGCCGCCGTGGGAATCTCGGGTGCGGGTAAGTCATATTTCATCAAGACATTCCTGACCAGGGCGTATTTCGTGTGGAAGACGAATGCGCTAATCATCGACTGGGCAGGGGAATACAGGGACTGGGTAAAGCAGGTGGGCGGCAAGGTGCTCGCGCTTGGAAAAGGCTCATACCTGAACCTGCTGGACCTTGCGGGCATGAGGCCGCTGGACAGGGTGAAGCAGATTTCAAGGAGCCTTGAGATACTCACGGATATCGGCAGCTACCCGGAGCAGAAGAGGCTGACCGAAGAGGCGATTGAGAGGGCCTATGTCAACAAGGGATTCAAGATGTCTGAGCGCAACCAGAAGGATGCGCTCGGCAACCTGATGGCGCCGCCGACATTGAAGAACGTGCTGGAAGTGCTTGAGGAGAAATTGTCCGCGGGCACCTACGAATTCCCGGTTGAGCTGGAGAATGCAATCTACAGGGTAAAGAAATTCACAAGGGAAGGCGAGGATTTCTTCGCGCAGCCGAGCACCATTGACCTGGACGCGCTCATCTCATCGGGAATGGTTGATTTGGATTTATCAGGATTGCCGGATGAGACCATGAGGGCGCTCGCTGCGCTCAGCGTCCTGCAGTTCATCAAGGAGAAGATGAGGCTTACCGGCTTTGAGAAATCAAAAGGGCTCAAGCTCATCATAGTGCTTGACGAGGCGTGGAAGATTGCAAAGGAGGAGACCAGCGATGCGGTCATGATTGTAAGGGAGGGCCGCAAGTACCAGTTCGCGCTGTTCGTCGCGTCGCAAAACCCCACGGATATCAGCGAGGCCATATTCTCAAACGTGGGCACAACGTTCATACTTAGGGTTAAGTTCGAGAAATTCCTTGACTACCTGCAGAACTCGCTCAACTTCAGCGATTACATGCGCAAGCAGATCGCGAGATTGGGCGTGGGACAGGCTGCGGTTAACATGGCGCTGCAGACAAGCACGCCATACCCGGAGACGTTCCTTCTCTCGAAGATTGAGGGTGAGGAGCCGGTGGTTGAGTACTTCCTTGATGTGAAGCCAAAGTTTGTTGGAGAGGGTGAGATTGTGGGAAAGACACTTTCGTTCGAGCGCGATGACCTGCGCAAGAAGCTCAGGATGTTTGGGCTTGCAGATGAGAAAGTCGAGGAGATTACCTCAACATTTGACAAGGCCAACAGGCACCTTGACGTGGTCGACTTCGTAATCACGCTGGAGAGGTATGACGTGGACAGGAATGACATTACCGGGTTCCTCAAGGACCTGAGTGTCGAGGACAGCGTCATCATAAACATATTCTCCGAAGCGGATTACAAGAAGCTCGGCGTGCGTGGGGAAAGTACGGAGGTTGAATTAAGTGGCTAAAAAAGAAAATGAAGGATTCCTTGCAAAGCTGTTTTCCATGAGGCAAAAGCCCAAGGAAGAGGGCGGGCATGCAAAGAAAAGGCATACGGCGCACATGGTGCGCGGCGTGTGCATCCACTGCAACAAGGAGGGCGACGGGAAGCCAAAGCTTACGCAGGGATACCCAATAAAAGACGATTACGTTATCGGAATTATCAGGTGGCTCAAGAGAAAGACCAGGACCGAGCAGAAAAACAGGCTCGTGGTGTGCGAGAAGCACGCGGATGAGCACGAGAAGAAAAGGGGCGGGTTTGAGCGCTCGCTCATAATATACGGGGGCATCGGCATATTCCTTTTGGTGATACTGCTGCTGCTCAACCTTTCATTTGGGTCGCTCATCGCAGGGCTGCTATTGTTGTTGTTCCTGGTCGTAACGGCGCACATCAAGTACGTGCCCAAGGCAGAGGGGATATAGGTTATGTCTAGCGGGATGAAAGCAACGGACATTGCAATCGAGCCGATGGGCGCATCGTTCAAGTTCGGCGCCAAGCGCAAGGTAACCAAGGAGCAGCTGCTCAAGATGATTGAAAGAATACCTGACGCGGAGATTGCCGACATTAAGGACAGTGTCGCGGTCATCAAGATAGACAGCAGGGACATAGACAGTGCCCCCTACCTGTTCAACATCCTCTACCTCAACGCGGACAGCATTGAGATGATGTATACCGTGACACCGGAGATAAGCATGCGCAAGAGGCAGCTGGAGCTGCTGCGCTACACAACCAACATGCTCACGCTGCTCAAGGATGCCTATGATGTTGACCTGGCAAGCTATATGCAGGTGCTTGACATCTTCCTTGCGGAGATAAAGGAGTTTGCAACGTCGGATTACGAAAAGCTTTACATTAAATATGATGCGCTGCTCGCAAAGGTCGAGGAGACGCAGAAGCAATATGAGAGGATGAAAGAGAGCAATGAGAAAATCAGCAA
>CAILAH010000018.1 GCA_903832205.1 uncultured Microcaldota archaeon
AGCCCCTCAACGGCTTCGAATTTGAACGTGTGCTTCTTTCCCTCTTCGAGCGGCTCATCTACCTGTAAGCGTACCACGGGCACATTCCCATTCATCCCGAACGTGAGCTGCTTCCTTATCTTGTCATCAATCACAACGGTTGTCTTGTCAAGGTTTTTCGTGTACATCTCGCTGTTAGGTATTTCAGGGACATCAAGCGAGAACATGAACTCCTGCTTTTTCCAGTTCAGGTTAAGCGGGACGATATTGATTTTTGGGACGATCAATATCGATTTGGCAAGCGTCTTTGGCGGAGTTGTCGGCGACTGCAGGGAGATTATATATTTCCCGGGCACCAATTGCGGGTCATACTGCGCCTTCTGCGTGTACTTGATTGGAAGAATGCTCTGCGAGCCGAACAGTGCCTCGCTTGCCACCTCGCCGCTCGAGTTGATGACGCGTATCCAAATGGGCGTGGGCGCCCTGAAATCGGTTGCGCTCTCATCAAAGAACGCCTCCAGGTCAAGCTTTGTGCCGCTGATTTTATTCTGCAGCGCATACAAATTGTTCGCGACCGTTCCCTTCTGCGCCTTGTCTATCTTCAGGTACTTGGTCTCCGCATCAATAACCTTTGTCTTATCATCGCCATAGGCGCGCACATACACCCGCGCATATGACCTGTTAAGGACGGCCGCCTTGCCGTCCGTGAATAAAGTATCATAAACAACAGTGTTCCCGTTTTCAAACGAGATATAATCCGGCGTGCTCACACCAATGAACTTGTCATACTCAACGAGCCACTGCTTCCCTCCTACACCACCCTCTATTATCTTTGCGATATCACTCGCGGCATCCTTTCCGTTCTTCCAGCCGCTGTCCAATGTGTTCGGGACCATGATAACGTATCCCGGGCCGCCCCAGCTTATCACGCTTATTCCCCCGTAAATGTACCTGCTCTGCGCATTTGCGGTTGGGGCAGTTGAGGATGATTCATATGAGCTCTTTGGCTGCACAGAATACCTGGCAGTATCAAGGTAATCAAGGCCGGATATTGCCGGCGCCCCACTAGCAATCTCAATGCCCAAATTATTTCCAACCTGCGTGGTTGAATAATCAGTGCCAGGGAATAGCCTTCCCCTCTTCTCATCAATCACTCCCTGGTCAAACCCATACCCGATGTATAATATGGTCGCGCCCTTCTGTGCCAATTCCCTCAGGCTTTTCCCCTCGCCGCTCGTTAATGCAAGCGATGCGGGAATGTATCCAGTTGGTACGATTACAAGGGGGTTGGACCCTGCGGGCAGTGACTCAAGCTCGTCAAGATAAATCTCATTCACGGTGATTCCGTAATTGCCCAGCTCCTCTGAGAGCGAGCTCTTGAACTCATCATAATAGGTCGCCTGATCCCTCCTGGAATTGAGGATGTAAACCTCATTGAACAGCGGGCCGTCCGACGCCTCAATGAATAATTCCACTTCCTTTACGCCAGTCCCCTCAACCTTTACGATCGCATAGGGTGTCATGGTGCCGTGCTCTATAATATTAGCCACACCATAATCGCTCACCTCAATCGTGATGTGCGGCTCGCCCACGCCCCCCGCGGGGGCAGTGCCCAGCTCCGCGCCCTGTATAGAAAAGAGAATGTAGCCGACAAGCAGCCCAAGAAGTATTATGAAAATCCCAACGACCATGAATAGCTGGCGCATCACGCCTTTCACAACTGGCCTGTTCTTCTGGAGCGTCTGGGCGCTTTTCACATCAGCTTTCTGCGATTTGGACCTGAACATTGCGAATACGATATCAAGAACGCTGCCGACACCCAATGATTTCTTCTTCGCCGGCGTAAACCCTCTAGTGTACTTTGACTCCTTCCTCATCACAAACTTGTAGCTTTTACTTTCAGCCATGGCCCTTTACCTCACAGGGTTTACCGCACTGTCTCCAAATAGCCCTCACGCACCATCTTGTTGAGTATCTGCTCGACCCTGCTCTCACTTACCTTGTAAAGCTTGCAGAAGTCGCCCAGGTTAATCTCATTTCCGTGCTCGCGTATCCAGTCCTGTATTTTCAGCATAAGCGCATCGTCTGAGAATTTCTCCAGCTCATCGACCTTCATCTTGAGCTCGTTTTTCTCATCGCGCATCTCCAGCGTGTCCT